>JAULZA010000029.1:0-37627 GCA_032117575.1 Mycolicibacterium sp. | reverse complement strand
GGGGTGAAGTGGTCGTAGAGGACGGCGGTCTGAATATCGGCCGGCGTCAGGCCGGACTGCTGCCACAGCTGCCGCCCTACCAACCCCATTTCAGGTAAGCCGAGTTCAGGCCGGTAGTAGCTGACCATCGAGTACTGGTCGTGGCTGGAACCCTGCGCCGCCGCTTCGATGACGGCCGGGCGGTGCTTGAGATCCTTCGCCCGCTCGGCAGAGACCACGACGATCGCGACCCCGCCGTCGGTCTCTTGGCAGCAGTCCAGCAGCCGCAGCGGCTCGGCGATGAATCGGGAGTTCTGATGGTCCTCGATGGTGATCGGCTTGCCGAAGAAGTAGGCCTTCGGGTTATTGGCGGCGTGCCGGCGGTCGGCGACCGAGATGGCGCCGAAGTCGCGGCTGGTGGCCCCCGAGGCGTGCATGTAGCGCCGGGCGATCATCGCTACCTGTGCGGCCGGCGTGGAAAGCCCGTGCGGGTAGGAATACGAGTTATCCACGCTGGTGGTATCCGAGCCCTGGATCAGCCGGAGCTGCACCTGGCCGAATCGCATACCGGATCGCTCGTTGAAAGCGCGATACGCCACAACGCAATCCGCCACCCCGGTGGCCACCGCCATGGCGGCCTGCTGGATGGTGGCGCAGGCCGCCCCACCGCCGTGGTGGATCTTGGAGAAGAACTTCAATTCTCCGATCCCCGTTGCCCGCGCGACGGCGACCTCGGTGTTGGAGTCCATGGTGAAGGTGACCATGCCGTCGACATCGGCGGGTGTCAGCCCGGCGTCGTCAAGCGCATCGAGCACTGCCTCGGCAGCCAGCCGCAACTCACTGCGACCCGAATCCTTGGAGAAGTCGGTGGCTCCGATACCGACGATGGCGGCCTTGCCGGATAAAGACCCGGTCATGCCGCACCTCCAAGGGTGAGCGTCGCGGTGGCGACGATGTGGTCGCCGAGGCTATTGCTGCCGACGACCTTCACGGTGACCAGCCCGTCGTCGACGCCAGTGACCTCACCGGTGAAAGTGACGGTGTCGTAGGCGTACCACGGCACGCCGAGCCTCAGCCCGATGGACTTGATCATCGCGGTGGGGCCGGCCCAGTCGGTGAGGTAGCGCTGCACCAGCCCGGTGTCGGTCAGGATGTTGACGAAGATGTCTCTGGAACCCTTTGCCTGAGCCTTGTCCCGGTCATGGTGGACATCCTGATAATCGCGCGTGGCAATCGCCGTCGAGACGATGAAAGTGGGATCCCCGTACAGCGACAGCTCGGGCAGTTTCGTGCCGACCGCAGGGGTCATGACGCCACCTCCCAGGCGTACAACGTCCACGCCGGGCCACTCTCGCCGGCCGGGAAGTCGATATAGGTTGCGCGGACAGGCATTCCGATCTGCACGGCGGACGGGTCGACTCCGCGAAGCTCGCCGAGCATCCGCACCCCCTCCTCAAGTTCCACCAGCGCGATGACGAAGGGCAGCGTGCGGCCGGGCACCCGCGGGGCGTGGTGCACCACGTAGCTGTACACGGTTCCCCGGCCACTGGCGACAAGATAGTCGGACGGTGCCACTTCTCTTTTCGCGTCCTGCCAGATCGCCGGCACCGGCGGGTGCTGCAGGGTGCCGTCCGGACGTTTCTGAATACGCAGCTCGTGCGCGTCGATTCCGTCCCAGAAAAATTGGGTGTCCCTCGATACCGCAGGACGCATCATCAGCTCGGGGTCCAGATCGGCGGGCACCGCCGCTACAGCTGATTCCGTTTGCGGCGCTTTCTCCTTCGGTCGGAACTTCATGATCCGCCACAGCATGTCGGCCACCGTCTCATCACCGACCGACCAGGTGATCTTCTGGGTGATGAAGAAGCCCTCCCCCAGCGCGGTCTGCTTCGGGCCGACGACGTCGGTCAATTCCGCGGCGACGCTGACCTCCTCACCCGGGCGCAGATAACGGTGGTAGGTCTGCTCACAGTTGGTCGCGACGACGCCGAGGTAGCCGTTGTCATCGAAGAGCGCCATGATCCTGCTCAGCGGATCGTCGTCGGCCCGCCTGCCACCCAACCCGGCCATGGTCCAGACCTGGATCATGGCCGGCGGGGCTACGACACCGGGATGTCCGGCGGCTCTCGCTGCGGCGTCGTCGGTGTAGACGGGATTCCGATCGCCGATGGCATCGAGCCAGTGGTCGACCATTGGCTGGTTGACGGGGTGTCGCCCCTTGCGGGGCGTACTTCTCCCCTCGGCCTTGATCCGCTCGGCAGCCTGCTGGATGTCCGCCACACTCACCGCGGAACCCTAGGCACGCCGAGTCCCGCGGCGGCGACCTGCTCGCGCATCACCTCGTTGACACCCCCGCCGAAGGTGATGACGAGGTTGCGCTTGGTCTGGGCGTCCAACCAGGTGAGCAGTTCGGCGGTCGCCTCCTCGGCGGGGTTGCCGTACTTGCCGACGATCTCCTCGGCCAGCCGGCCGATCCGCTGAATGCGTTCGGTGGAAAACACTTTGGTGGCGGCGGCATCGGCGATGTCAACGGTCTCCCCCGCCGCCGCGACCTGCCAGTTGAACAATTCGTTGATCCGCCAGATCGCCCGGATCTCGCCGAGCGCCCGACGGACGTCGTCCCGGTCGATGGGCGTCACCCCGTCGCCCCCGGGCTTGGACGCCCAGGCGTGTACCCGGTCATACAGTCCGGCGATCTTGCCGGCCGGCCCCAGCATGACCCGCTCGTGGTTGAGCTGGGTGGTGATCAGCCGCCAGCCGGCGTTCTCCTCACCGACGCGCATGTCGACCGGCACTCGCACATCGTTGTAGTACGTGGCATTGGTGTGGTGGGCGCCGTCGGACAGGATGATCGGCGTCCACGAATAACCGGGATCGGTCGTGTCGACGATGAGAATCGAAATGCCTTTGTGCTTGGCCGCTTCCGGATCCGTGCGGCAGGCCAGCCAGACGTAGTCGGCGTCGTGGCCGCCGGTGGTCCAGATCTTCTGCCCGTTCACGATGTATTCGTCGCCGTGGCGCACCGCCGACGTGCGCAGCGCAGCCAGGTCGGTGCCGGCTTCGGGCTCGGAGTATCCGATGGCGAAGTGCACGTCACCGGCCAGGATTGCCGGCAGGAACTTCTTCTTCTGCGCCTCGTTGCCGTACACCATCAGGGTCGGGCCGACGGTCTGCAACGTCACCGCCGGAAGCGGCACGTCCGCCCGGGCGGCCTCGTTGACGAAGATCTGCTGTTCGATCGGGCCGTACCCCAGTCCGCCGTACTCCTTTGGCCACCCGGCCCCCAGCTTGCCGTCAGAGCCCATCCGCTTGATGACGGCGCGGTAGGCCGTGCCGTGTCGATCGGTCTCCATTTCCTTGGCCTCGGCTGCGGAGATCAGGGTGGCGAAGTACTGGCGCAGTTCGGCTTGCAGATGCCGCTGTTCGGGCGTGAGTTCTATAAACATTGCGCTCCACTTCAGTAGTTAGTGGCGACCCGCCACGAGATCCAGGCGATGGGCGGGTCCGCCGAGCAGGCGGGTGAGATCCTTGACCGCCGAGTAGTAGCGGTGCATCGGGTAGGTGACGTCCATGCCCATCCCGCCATGCAAGTGGTGGCAGGTTTGCATGGCCGGCGGCACCTGCGACGTCAGCCAGTAGGCCATCACGTCGAGATCCTCGTCGGCGTCGCGGCCCTCGGACAGCCGCCACACCACCGATGACGCCGCGAGTCCCATAGTGCGGGAAGCGATATAGACGTCCGCGAGCTGCGCCGCGACGGTCTGAAAAGTCGCCAGCGGCCGGCCGAACTGATGGCGGTTGGACACGTAGTCCGCGGTCAGCCGCACCGCCCCGGCTATCAGACCCGCCGCACAGGCACCGATCGCCGCGAGCGCCAGCTGGTTGAGTCGGTGCACATCCCCGCCCAGAACCGCATCCGGGCCGACGGCCACATCGCGGAACTCCACCGCGAATTCGTCGCCACCGGACGAACTGGGAGTCTTGGTGACGCGCACGCCGTCGTCGTCGGGAGAGACCACGATGACGCCGCTGTCGGTGCTGACCAGCATCCACGTCGCCTGCCCGGCGTAAGGAACGGCAACCTTGGTGCCGTTCAGACGCCCGCCGGCCACGGTCACCGACGGGCGTTCCGGCAGCGCCGAGCCCGGTTCGTTGAGCGCGCCGGTCAGGATGGCTCCTCGGGCGACACCGGCAAGGTAGCGGTCCTGCTGAGTCTCACTGGCCATGTCCAGCAGCGGGATAAGGGCCAGGCCCAGCGTCGCCAGTGCCGGCGAGATCGTCGCATGCCGGCCGATCTCGGTCAGCGCGGTGGCCAGCTCCGGCAGCCCGACACCGTCGCCGCCGAGGCGCTCGGGCACACCCAGTGCCGTCACACCACCGGAAACCAGTGCCTCCCAACAGTTGTCGCGGTCCAAGACCGTGTTGACGACGTCGGCGACGGCCTGCTGCGCCGGCTCCGGAGTGAAATCCACCCGATCTCTCCTTGTCTTCCGACGTCGGGTGTCAGGACGCCGACGAACCGGTGTAGTCGACCTGCCAGTGTTTGATGCCGTTGAGCCACCCGGACCGCAGCCGCTCCGGCGTGCCGATCGGCGACAGATCGGGCATGTAATCGGCGATCGCATTGAAGATCAGATCGATGGTCATCCGCGCCAGGTTCGCGCCGATGCAGTAGTGCACCCCGGTGCCGCCGAACCCGACGTGCGGGTTGGGGTCGCGAAGGATGTTGAAGGTGTTTGGGCGGTCGAACACCTCCTCGTCGAAATTGGCCGACCGATAGAACATCACCACGCGCTGGCCGGCCTTGATCGGCACTCCGGACAGTTCGGTGTCGGTCACCGCCGTGCGCTGGAAGGCCGTGACGGGCGTCGCCCAGCGCACGATCTCGTCGGCGGCGGTTGCGGGGCGCTGCTTCTTGTAGATCTCCCACTGCTCCGGGTGGTTGGCGAAGGCGATCATGCCGTGGGTGATCGAGTTGCGCGTGGTCTCGTTGCCCGCAACCGCCAGCATCAGCACGAAGAAGGCGAACTCGTCGTCGGCAAGCTTCTCGCCGTCGATATCTGCATTGATCAGCGCGGTGACGATGTCCTCACCGGGGTCGGTCGCCTTGAGCGCGGCCATCTGCATGGCGTAGGCGAGCACCTCCATCGAGGACGCCCGGGCGTCGATGTGCGCGAACTCCGGATCCTCGTTGCCCGTCATCTCGTTGGACCAGCGGAAGAGCTTCTCGCGGTCGTCCTGTGGGACACCGAGCAGCCCGGCGATCACCTGCAGCGGCAGTTCACAGGAGACCTGTTCGACGAAATCGCCATACCCTTCGGCGGCGGCCTTCTTGACGATCGCCTCGGCGCGGTGGCTCAAGTCTGCCCGCAGGCGTTCGATGGCCCGCGGGGTGAATCCGCGGGAGATGATGCGCCGCAACCGATCGTGGTGCTCACCGTCCATGTTGAGCAGGATGACCCGCTGCATGTCGATGTCTTCGCGCTTCATCTCGTCGGCGAATTGCGGCAGCGCGGTGTTCGGGCCGGCGTGATAGACGTCGCTGCGCCGGGAGACCTCTTTGACGTCCTTGTGTTTGGTGACCACCCAGTAGCCGCCGTCGTTGAAACCGCCCTTGCCGATCTGCTGCTCGCACCACCAGACCGGGGCCACCCGGCGCAGTTCGGCCAGTTCGTCAACAGGCAGCCGTTCGACATTTCGATCAGGGTCGAGGAAGTCGAAACCGTGCGGCACTAAAGGGCTCGAAGGGCTGGAAGGGCTGGGCGGGCTGGCCCCCGAGTTAGACATCGTGGTTGTGCTCCTGAAAATTATGACGTGTTCTAGTGCCAGTAAAACATGCCTCTACCGCTCACAAAAGGCACGGAGGCAACCTTGCTTGTCAGGCTACTGAAACGTGTTCTAGCCTGGCCGCATGGGTAATCCCGTGATCGTCGAGGCCACCCGCAGCCCGATCGGCAAGCGCAACGGCTGGCTTTCCGGTCTGCACGCCACCGAGCTGCTCGGCGCGGTGCAGAAGGCCGTGGTGAACAAGGCCGGTATCGACGCCGGCCTGGTGGAGCAGGTCATCGGCGGGTGCGTCACCCAGTTCGGCGAACAGTCCAACAACATCACCCGGGTGGCGTGGCTGACGGCGGGGCTGCCCGAGCAGGTCGGCGCCACCACGGTGGACTGCCAGTGCGGCAGCGCCCAGCAGGCCAACCACCTGATCGCCGGCCTGATCGCCGCCGGTGCGATCGACGTCGGTATCGCCTGCGGCATCGAGGCCATGAGCAGGGTCGGCCTAGGCGCCAACGCCGGTCCGGACCGCTCCAGGATCCGGGCCGCGTCGTGGGACATCGACATGCCCGACCAGTTCACCGCCGCGGAGCGAATCGCCCAGCGGCGCGGGATCACCCGCGCCGACCTCGACCACCTCGGGCTGATCTCCCAGCAGAAGGCCAAGCGGGCGTGGGATGAGCACCGCTTCGACCGGGAGATCTCACCGATCGAGGCCCCGATCATCGATGAGAACAAGCAGCCCACCGCTGAGCGACACAGGGTCAGCCGGGACCAGGGTCTGCGTGACACCACCGCCGAGGGCCTGGCCGCACTCAAGCCGGTGATGGAAGGCGGACTGCACACCGCCGGCACGTCATCTCAGATCTCCGACGGCGCCGCCGCCGTGCTCTGGATGGACGAGGACAAAGCGCGCGCACTCGGACTGAAGCCGCGGGCCCGCATCGTTTCCCAGGCACTCGTCGGCGCCGAGCCGTACTACCACCTTGACGGGCCCGTGCAGTCGACCGCGCGGGTGCTGGAAAAGGCCGGGATGACGATGGGCGACATCGACCTGGTGGAGATCAACGAGGCGTTCGCGTCGGTGGTGCTGAGCTGGGCGCAGGTGCACAACGCCGACATGGACAAGGTCAACGTCAACGGCGGCGCCATCGCGCTGGGTCACCCGGTCGGCAGCACCGGCAGCCGGCTCATCACCACGGCCCTGCACGAGTTGGAGCGCACCGATCAGAGCACCGCGCTGATCACCATGTGCGCGGGCGGCGCGCTGTCCACCGGCACCATCATCGAGCGGATCTGACGCTGGCCGGCTCGACGGAAGCCGAGCGGGTCGCTGCCGCCCAGGCCTACATCGACGCGCTGGTCAGTCACAACGGTGATTCGGTGCCGTTCGCTCCGGATTGCACTCGGGTGGAACAGGGCGTCAAGACCGGGTTCTCCGGACAGCATCTGCGCCGCAGCCTGAACGGCGGACCGCAGTACCGGATCATCGCCGCCGCGACGGTGCCGGAGTACAGCGTCTCCGGCGACGAGGTCCGCGCCCGGTTCACCGTGCTCACCCGCCTTGGGGCCGGCGGCCGGCAGGTGGCCGCACTGGTCGACGAGACGTTCCTGATCCCGACCGACGGCCTCATCCACCACATCCGGGTTAGATTTCAGCCGACCGTCGTAAGGAGCAACGCTGTGTCAGAGAACAACCGGGCGCCGAAACCAGCGCCGCGGGGGCTGAACTCGCCGCAGACCAACACCATCATCAAGTGGATGTCGCGAGCCCAGACCTTCGTCTACAAAAAGACCGGCGGCAAGGTGGGCGGCACCTTCCTGCAGGGCGCGCCGGTGGCGTTGTTGACCACCACCGGCCGCAAGACCGGCGAACCGAGGGTGAGCCCGTTGCTCTATCTGCGCGACGGCAACCGGATCGTGCTGGTCGCTTCCAAGGGCGGCTCGGCCAGCAACCCGATGTGGTATCTGAATCTCAAAGCCAATCCAAAAGTTTCGGTGCAGATCAAGAACGAGGTGCTGCATCTGACCGCGCGGGAAGCCAGCGAGGCTGAACGCGCCCAGTACTGGCCGCGACTGGTGCAGATGTACTCCAGTTTCGAGGACTACCAGTCCTGGACCGACCGGGTGATCCCGGTGGTCATCTGCGATCCCTCGTAACCGCCGCGGTTCAGGCCCCGTACACCGGCACCGGCGGAGGCGCCTCGGCGAGCAACTCGCGCACCACGGGCCCGAGTTCGCCGGGTTCCCAGCGCGCCCCCTTGTCCGCTTGCGGTCCGTGCCGCCAGCCCTCGGCCGCCCGGATGACGCCGCCCTCGACCTCGAAGACCCGGCCGGTGACGTCGGCCGACTCGGCGCTTCCCAGCCACACCACCAGTGGCGAGATGTTCTCCGGCGCCATGGCGTCAAAACCGCTGTCGGGCTTGGCCATCATCTCGGCGAACACGGTCTCCGTCATCCGGGTTCGGGCGGACGGGGCGATAGCGTTCACCGTGACGCCGTAGCGGCCCATCTCGGCGGCGGCCACCAGTGTCAGCGCGGCAATACCGGCTTTGGCGGCGCTGTAATTGCCCTGTCCCACACTGCCCTGCAGTCCCGCACCGGAGCTGGTGTTGATGATGCGGGCGTCGACCGGTTTGCCTTCCTTGGCCAGGCTTCGCCAGTAGGCGCCAGCATGCCGGATGGCGGCGAAGTGGCCCTTGAGATGCACCGCGATGACGGCGTCGAACTCATCCTCGCTGGTGTTGGCAATCATCCGGTCCCGCACGATGCCGGCGTTGTTGACCAAGACGTCCAAGCCACCGAACGCATCCACGGCGGTGCGGATCATCCCGGCGGCCTGATCCCAGTCCGCCACATTCGCACCGCTGGGGACGGCTTGCCCACCGGCGGAACGAATCTCGTCGACCACGGCTTGCGCTGCACTGCCGCCGCCGGCCGGTGAGCCGTCGAGCCCGACGCCGATGTCATTGACCACCACACGGGCGCCCTCGGCAGCGAAGGCGAGCGCATGCGCGCGCCCGATACCGCCACCGGCTCCGGTGACGATGACGACCCGGCCGTCGAGCAGGCCCATGGTTCTCCTTAGCTGCGGTTGGCGCTGGATGCGGTGAGATACGACGGAGGCTCGCCGCCCCCATGCACCGGGATGGTGGCCCCACTGACGTAGGACGCCAGATCCGAGGCCAGAAAGGCTGCCGCCCAGCCGATCTCGGTAGGCTCAGCCAGCCGGCCCAACGGCACGGTACCGGCCACCGCGGCCTGAGACTGGGCGTCGCCGTAGAACAACTCGACCTGCTCGGTCGCCACCATGCCGGCCACCACCGCGTTGACCCGGACCTTCGGCGCCCATTCGACGGCCAGGCTGGCGGTCAGGCTGTCGACGCCCGCCTTGGCCGCACCGTAGGCGGCGGTACCCGGCGAGGGACGACGACCGCTGACACTGGAAATCGAGACGATCGAACCGCCCCCGGCTTGGCGTTGCATCACCGCGTTGGCGGCCAGCGAGACATACAGCATGCCCAGCAGGTTCAGTTCGATCACCTTCTGGTGAAACCGCGGGGAGGCGTCGGCGGCCAGCGCGTAGGGCGATCCGCCGGCGTTGTTCACCACCACATCGAGACGGCCGTGCGCGGCGACGATGGTGTCGATGAGGCCGCCGACCGCGTCGGCGTCACGCACATCGCAGCTGTGGAACTCATACGGCAGTCCGTCGACCGGACGACGGGCGCAGGTGACGACAGTGGCACCCTGCCCGGCGAACACCTCGCTGATTCCCGCACCGACGCCCCGGACTCCCCCGGTCACCAGCACGATGCGGCCCTGCAGGCCGAGGCTGATCGGGCCATTCACTGTGCTAGCGTACCAAGCAAGTGCTTGCTTAGGGAGTTGCATGACGATCACGTCGTCCACCGTCGAGCCCGGCATCGTTGCGGTGACAGTCGACTATCCGCCGGTCAACGCCATCCCCTCACGAGGCTGGTTCGAGCTGGCCGACGCCCTGACCCAGGCGGGTCACGACACTGACACGCGGGCGGTGATCCTTCGCGCCGAAGGCCGCGGGTTCAACGCCGGCGTCGACATCAAGGAGATGCAGAAGACTACCGGTTTCAGCGCCCTGATCGACGCCAATCGCGGCTGCTTCGCGGCCTTCAAGGCGGTGTACGAGTGCGCGGTGCCGGTGATCGCCGCGGTCAACGGTTTCTGCGTGGGCGGCGGCATCGGCCTGGTGGGCAACGCCGATGTGATCGTCGCGTCCGACGACGCCGTATTCGGCCTGCCCGAGGTGGAGCGGGGTGCACTGGGCGCGGCCACCCACCTCTCGAGGCTGGTGCCCCAGCACATGATGCGCCGACTGTTCTTCACCGCGGCGACCGTCGACGCCGCCACCCTGCACCACTTCGGGTCGGTCCACGAGGTGGTGCCCCGCGCCGAACTCGACGAGGCCGCCCTGCGGGTGGCCCGTGACATCGCCGCCAAGGACACCAGAGTGATCCGCGCGGCCAAGGAAGCACTGAATCTCATTGACGTGCAACGGGTGAACTCCAGCTACCGGATGGAACAAGGCTTTACCTTCGAGCTGAACCTCTCCGGGGTGTCTGACGAGTTGCGAGACGATTTCGCGGGAACGAAGAAAGCTGAGAAATGAGCAGCCCCCGCGATAAACGCACCACCCTGGACGCGGCGGTCGCCGGCATCGAGAGCGGCATGACGATCGGCATCGGCGGCTGGGGGTCGCGACGCAAGCCGATGGCGTTCGTCCGGGCGTTGTTGCGCACCGATGTCACCGACCTCACCGTGGTGACCTACGGCGGGCCGGACCTTGGCTTACTGTGCTCGGCGGGAAAGGTGACGAAGGCGTACTACGGCTTCGTGTCGCTGGACTCGGCGCCGTTCTACGACCCGTGGTTCTCCCGCGCCCGCACCAGCGGATCGATCATCGCGCGGGAGATGGACGAGGGGATGCTGCGCTGCGGATTGCAGGCTGCGGCACAACGACTTCCATTCCTGCCCACCCGCGCGGGGTTGGGCAGCTCGGTACCCGACTTCTGGGACGGTGAGTTGAAGACGGTGAAGTCGCCTTACCCAACCGGTACGCATCGTGAAGAACTCATCGCGATGCCCGCGCTGCGCCTGGATGCCGCGTTCGTCCATCTCAACCTCGGCGACAGACACGGCAACGCCGCCTACACCGGGATCGATCCGTATTTCGACGACCTGTTCCTGATGGCCGCCGACCGGCGCTACCTGTCGGTGGAGCGGGTGGTGCCGACCGACGAACTGATCAAAGCCGTTCCCCCGCAGGCATTGCTGGTCAACCGGATGATGGTGGACCAGGTGGTGGAAGCGCCCAACGGCGCCCACTTCACCACCGCCGCTCCCGATTACGGCCGCGATGAGACGTTCCAGCGGCACTATGCGCAATCCGCCGGGGCCACATCCGCCGGCGACGAGAACGCCTGGGCGGATTTCGTCACCACCTACCTGTCCGGCGGCGAGGCCGAGTATCAGGCCGCCGTCCGCCGCTTCGCCGAGCAGCAGGAGGCGCCGTGATCCAGGTCAGCCGAGCCGAGGTCTGCGTTGTCGCGTGTGCCGAACTGTTCCGCGACGCGGGCGAGATCATGGTCAGCCCGATGACCACCATGGTGTCGATCGGCGCTCGGCTGGCCCGTTTGACCTTCGCACCCGACATCCTGCTCACCGATGGTGAAGCTCAGCTGCTCGCCGACACTCCCACGATCGGCGCCGCCGGCGCCATCGAGGGATGGATGCCGTTCGGCCGGGTCTTCGAAACACTCGCATGGGGGCGCCGCCATGTGGTGATGGGCGCCAACCAGATCGACCGGTACGGCAATCAGAACCTGTCGGCATTCGGGCCGCTGCAACATCCGACCCGGCAGATGTTCGGGGTTCGGGGTGCGCCGGGCAACACCATCAACCACGCCACCAGCTACTGGGTGGGTAACCACTCGCCGCGGGTGTTCTGCGCGTCCGTCGACGTGGTGTGCGGAATCGGCTGGGACAAGGTCGACGCCGGCAATCCGGCCTACCGGTTCACCGATGTTCACCGCGTCGTGAGCAATCTCGGTGTCTTCGACTTCGGCGGACCGGGTGGCACCATGCGGGCGGTGTCTCTGCACCCGGGTGTCGAACCCGCGGATGTGCGGTCGGCTACCTCCTTCGAGGTGCACGGTGTGGACGAGGCCGGGCGCACTGGACTGCCCAGCGGCGACGAACTGGATCTGATCAAGAAACTTGATCCGAAAAACCTGCGCGACAAGGAATTAAAGGCATGAGAATCCATACCGCACTGACCCGGCTGGTGGGGGTCGAGCATCCGGTGGTGCAGACCGGGATGGGGTGGGTGGCGGGGGCCCGGCTGGTATCGGCCACCGCCAACGCCGGCGGATTGGGCATCCTGGCATCGGCGACCATGACGATCGACGAACTCGCCACAGCCATCGCCAAGGTGAAGTCGACCACCGATCGACCGTTCGGCGTCAACCTTCGCGCCGACGCCGCCGACGCCGGCGACCGCGTCGAATTGATGATCCGCGAGGGCGTCAAAGTCGCCTCCTTCGCACTGGCACCCAAGCCCGAACTCATCGCCCGGCTGAAAAACGCGGGTTGCGTAGTCATTCCGTCAGTAGGGGCGGCTAAACACGCGCGAAAGGTCGCCGGCTGGGGCGCCGATGCGGTGATCGTCCAGGGCGGCGAAGGCGGCGGCCACACCGGGCCGGTACCCACCACGCTGCTGCTGCCGTCGGTCCTCGACGCGCTGTCGGGCACCGAGATTCCGGTCGTCGCCGCCGGCGGCTTCTTCGACGGCCGCGGGCTGGCCGCAGCCCTGTCGTACGGGGCGGCAGGTGTGGCGATGGGCACCCGGTTCCTACTGACGTCGGACTCAAGCGTCCCCGACGCGGTCAAGCAGCGCTACCTGCAGGCCGCCCTGGATGGCACCGTGGTTTCCACCCGAGTGGACGGAATCCCGCACCGGGTGTTACGCACCGGCCTGGTGGAAAACCTCGAAAACGGTTCCCGGATAAAGGGTTTCACCGCGGCGGTGGTCAACGCCGCGAAGTTCAAGAAGATGTCGCAGATGAGCTGGGCGGCGATGATCCGCGATGGCATGACGATGCGGCATGGCAAGGACCTGACCTGGTCACAGCTGCTGATGGCGGCCAACACACCGATGCTGCTCAAAGCAGGTCTGGTCGACGGCAACACCAACGCCGGTGTTCTTGCCTCCGGTCAGGTGGCCGGCATCATCGATGATCTGCCGTCCTGCGCTGCGCTCATCGAGGAGATTGTCAGCGAGGCCATCAAGCACCTTCAGGCGGCGAATTCCCTGATCGATTGAGCCGCACCGCGGGACGAGGGCGAGTAACTTGAACCAATCCGGCATGGCGGCTTCGCTTCTCACCTCATCGCTGGGTTGGAAGGGTGGCAACGGTGTCGACATCACCAACGCAGAGGGCCTCTGCGGCACCCGCGAAAGACAGCAGAGATCCCATGCCCGCCGCGAGGTACTTTTACTCCGGGGCAGCACTGGTCCTGCTGATCCTTGCCTTCTGGGGCTTCGAGAACTTCTATCTGCACGGCAGGGCCCCGGAAGGCGAGATCACCCCGCGGATCCGGACGCTGGTCATCGTGCACGGCATCGTGATGACGGTGTGGATGCTGATCTTCGCCACCCAGCCTCAGCTGATCGCACGGCGGAAGTACCGCATCCACATGGCCTTGGGAAAGGTCGGCGCGGCCGTGGCCGCTGCCGGCGTGGTTCTCGGATCATTCGTCGCGGTCGAGTCGGCGAGATCCAATCCCCCGGACTTACTGACGTGGGGACTCAACCCGCGCCAATTCCTCACCTTCACGCTGATCCCGATCCTGTTGTTCGGCGCCTTCGTCGCCATCGCCGTCGGGAACCGGAAGACGCCCGACATTCACCGACCGATGATGCTCACCGCTGTGCTGGCCGCCATGCCACCGCCGCTCTTCCGAATCGAACCGGTCCGAACGCTTTTCATCGAGTCGTTGCCGGGCAGGATCTTTGGCCCCTTCGCTCCCGCGCTTGCGCTGGGACTGATCTTTCTGATCGTCAAGTGGGTTCTGTTCCGCAGGTTCGATCGTTGGTTGGCGGTGGGTTGGGCGGCGCTGGTGGTCTCCGGTGCACTTCTGATGCTGATCGCGCCGACGGCCTGGTGGGACAGGTTGGCGTCGGCGCTCGTCTGAATCCGGCTTCGATCCGGCGTGCAGCCCGACACAGGCGGTGCGGCGTATCGTCGGCACATGGGGATAGCACCGGAGAGTTGGCCCGCACCGTTTCAGCGGATGATCCGGATGTCCAACAAGCATCTGCTCAACCCGCTCATGCTTCGGCTGGCTGGTACCCGGTTCTGGTACGCGTCTGTCATCGAACACAACGGGCGGCGCTCCGGCAAGAAGTATTCGACGCCGATCGTCGCTGACCGCAAGGGTGGCGAGGCACTCATTCCGCTGCCCTACGGCACACAGGTCGACTGGGTCCGCAACGTGATGGCCGCCGGACGCGCCACCCTGGTGCACAAGGGCGAGACGCTGTCAGTCACCTCTCCAGAACTCATCGACGCGGCCCAGGCTCTGCCACTACTACCGGCCAACAGACGCCGGACATTCGAACGCATCAACATCGGCCACTTCATGCGGGCACGGATTTCTCAAACGCAGTGAAGCCCTCCGATGAGCACCGTCGCGGTGTTGGTCTCGAATGCTGGGCCACTACGTGACAGAACTGACTGCACGCCCCTCGGTTTCTTCCGCGCCGTGGCGGGTAAGCGGCAGCAATGGCCCGCTCCCGCCGCTCATATGCGACCTCGCTGGCCACCGCCGCTCTGGTCGCCGCGATCGCCGCGGCCCCCGCGGCATCGGCTCAGGTTCCGGTGCCCACCGACAATGCGTTCGCCATCCCGGGGGCGAGCATCGACTATTGGGCCCCGGCGCTTCTCAACCGGTTCAATCCGTGGGCCGACGACGGCCCCCTGGTGGCGCAGATCAACGCCCACTACTACGACTGCACCGGGTGCAGTTCTATCGTCGTCCGCTACCCCCGAACTGCGGGGCCGCTTTTCGGCCCTGGGGCGCCGTTCGCGGACCGCTCGATCGCCATCGGTGCGAGCGTCGCGATTGACGACGTTCGCAACGCGATGGGGTCGTCGGTTATCGCCGGACTCTCGCTGGGTGCCATCACAGCCGGCGCGACACAGCAGGCGTTGGACGCCGATCCCCTCGGTCCCAACCGATCCCACGTCGCCTTCATCGTGGCGGGCGATCCATCCAGGGTCACCCCGCTGAGCATGGGGCTCGGCAGTTTCATGCCGGCCGGGTGGCGTATTCCGCTGCTGGGCTGGACTGTCACTCGTCCGCCATCTGAATCGGTCTACGACACTGTGGTGGTGGTAGGCGAATACGACTTGGTCGCCGACTTCCCAGACCGGCCATGGAACCTGCTCGCCGTGTTCAATGCCGTCGCGGGTATGGCGTATGTGCACAGCCAGTCGGCGCTGAGCACCCCGACCGCCGTTCCGCCGGAGAACATCACCAGCACGACCAACAGCAATGGAGCCATCACCACGACCTACCTGGTGCCCAGCCCGCAACTGCCGTTGCTTAAGCCGTTCAACGGGATCCTGTCGCCGTCGGTGATCACCACGGCCAACGATGTGCTCAAACCGATAGTGGACCGGGGCTATTCGCGCAACGATGCCGAGAACGGCAACCGCATGCCCTATCTGGAATCGACCGACGGCTTACCGGAGTTGGTCGTCCCGTCCGATTCACTTCAGCCGGCTCCAACCACCAGAGACATCAACCCGACATCTTCTCGAACGCCGGCGCGTACACCTCGGCCTGCGCCGGCCGCGGCTGCGGCAGTCGGACATAGCCCGCCGCCGCAAACAGCGCCTCGGCCTCGGGCCGGCGATCACCGGCGGTGAGGCTGGATTATCGCCCTCGGGGGGCTCGCGCTGACCGTTCCGCGGAGCCCGAGCACCTAAAGCCGCTCAATGATCGTCACGTTGGCGGTGCCGCCACCTTCGCACATGGTCTGCAGACCGTAGCGCCCACCGGTGCGCTCCAGTTCGTTGAGCATGGTGGCAAAGAGTTTGGCCCCGGTGGCGCCGAGCGGATGGCCCAGCGCGATGGCACCGCCATTGGGATTGACTTTCGCCGGGTCGGCACCGGTCTCCTTGATCCAAGCCAGCACCACCGGGGCGAACGCCTCGTTGATCTCCACCACATCGATGTCGTCGATGGCCAGCCCGGTCTTGTCCAGGGCGTACCGGGTTGCCGGGATGGGGCCGGTGAGCATCAGCACGGGATCGGCTCCGCGGCAACTGATGTGGTGGATACGGGCCCGGGGCGTGAGACCGTGGTCCTTGACGGCCTGCTCGGAGGCCAGCAGCACCGCACTGGCGCCGTCGGAGATCTGGCTGGCCACCGCCGCGGTCATCCGACCGTTCTCGGTCAGCGTCTGCAAGGCTGCCATCTTCTCCAGTGTCGTCTGCCTCGGGGTTTCGTCGACCCTGAAGCCCTCCACCGGGACGATTTCCTTGTCGAAGTGGCCGCCCGCAATCGCCGCGAGCGCGCGCTGATGGCTCGACAGCGCCCACTGCTCCATGTCCTCCCGCGAGATGTCCCATCTCTCGGCGATCATTTCAGCGCCGCGGAATTGAGAGATCTCCTCGTCGCCGTAGCGCTGCAGCCAGGCCTTTGATTCCGCGGTCGGGGTGGTGAAGCCGAATTCCTTGCCGACGATCATCGCCGACGAGATCGGGATCTGGCTCATGTTCTGCATCCCGCCGGCCAGGATCAGATCGGCGGTGCCCGACATGATGGCCTGGGCACCAAAGGAAATCGCCTGCTGACTGGAACCGCACTGACGGTCGACGGTGACGCCGGGCACCTCTTCGGGGTAGCCGGCGGCCAGCCAGGTCAGCCGGCCGATGTTGCCGGCCTGCCCGCCGATGGCATCGACGCAGCCGACGATCGCATCGTCGACCGCACCGGGATCGACGTCGTTGCGCTCGAAGATCCCGTGGAACGCATGGACTCCGAGGTCGATCGGGTGCAGACCGGCCAGTGACCCGTTGCGCTTGCCGACGGCGGTGCGCACCGCGTCGATGACGTAGGCATCAGTGGCCTGGGGCACTTCACTTCTCCTTAACCGCGGCGATGCCGCCGAGAACGATGGACAGGTACTGCCGGCCGACCTGCTCGGCGGTCAGCGGACCGCCGGGCTGGTACCAGCGCACCGACACCCAGGTGGTGTCGCGGATGAACCGGTACACCAGATCGACATCGATGTCCGGGCGGAAGTAGCCCTGCCCGACTCCTTCGGTGAGGACGTCGACCCACATCTTGCGCTGGCGTTTGTTCAGGTCGTCGATATAGCCGAACCTCGGCTGACCGGATAGCCGCTTGGCTTCGTCCTGGTAGATGACGACCTCGGCGTGATGGTGCTCGATGGCGTCGAAGGACGCCATGAACAGTCCCTTCAACCGCTCCAACGGGTTTCGCTCGGTGTCGATGATCTGCTGGTAACGGTCGAACAACCAGTCCAAGAATCCGCGTAGCACCTCGTCCACCATTTCCTCCTTGGAGGAGAAGTGGTGATAGAGGCTGCCGGACAGGATGCCGGCCGCATCGGCGATGTCGCGGACGGTGGTGGCCCGCAGACCCCGTTCGGCGAACATCGACGCCGCCAGTTCCAGTAATTCTTCTCGCCGGGTGGCCGGCGGCGGTGCGCTCATGGATGCTGGCTCGACACCGAGATGACTTCCCCGGTGAGATAACTGGAGTAGTCGCTGGCCAGGAACGCGATGGTGGCGGCCACCTCCCACGGCTCGGCGGCCCGGCCGAAGGCCTCGCCCTCGGACAACCGGTCCAGCAGGTCGGCGGAACTGGTCTTTTCCAGGAACTTGTGCCGGGCGATACTCGGTGACACCGCGTTGATCCGAACCCCGTACTCGACGGCTTCGATTGCGCTGCAACGGGTCAGCGCCATCACACCGGCCTTGGCCGCCGCATAGTGCGACTGGGAGTGCTGCGCCCGCCAGCCCAGCACGCTGGCGTTGTTGACGATCGCGCCGCCATGACCGGCATCGCGGAAGTACGCCAGCGCGGCCCGGGTGGCACGCATCACCGAGGTCAGCGTGACGCTCAGAACCCGGTCCCATTCGTCGTCGGTCATGTCGATCACCGGAGTCTGACCGCCCAGGCCGGCGTTGTTGACCAGGACGTCCATCCGGCCGAACCTGGCGGTGGTCGACGCGACCATCGCGTCCAGCTGGGTCGAGGACGTCACGTCGCACACCACGCTCTCCACCCGCCCAAGGCCTAAGCCCGACAATGCATCCCGAGTCTCCCCCAGACGCCGCTCGTGGTGATCGGAGATCATCACATCGGCGCCTTCGAGCAGCGCCCGTCGAGCGGTGGCCGAACCGATCCCGGTGCCCGCGGCCGCGGTGACGACGACGACCTTGCCCTTGAGCAGCCCGTGGCCGGCGGTCTCCTCCGGTGGTACCGACAACGACGCCATCAGCCTCTCGCCTCTCGCGGCAGGCCGAGCACCCGCTCAGCGATGATGTTGCGCTGAACCTCGTTGGATCCGCCGTAGATGGTGTCGGCGCGGGAGAACAGGAACAGTCGCTGCCACTCGTCGAAGTCGTTGCCGTCCAAGATAAGTCCGGCCTTGCCTCGAATGTCCATGGCCAACTCTCCGAGGTCGCGGTGCCAGTTCGCCCACAGCAGTTTGGACACCGAATCCTGTCCCGGTAGCTCCTCGTCCATGGTCGCCATCGCGAACGAACGCATCGCCTGCAAGTCCGCCCAAGCCCGGGTCAGCCGCTCGCGAATCAGCGGATCGTCGACGGCGCCGCATTTCTTGGCCAGTTCCACCAGACCGGACAACTCGCGGGCGTAACGGATCTGCTGGCCCAGCGTTGAGACCCCACGCTCGAACATCAGCGTGCCCATCGCCACCCGCCAGCCGTCACCGGGCTCGCCGACCACCAGGCCGGCCTCGGTGCGCGCGTCGGTGAAGAACACCTCGTTGAACTCCGAGTCGCCGGTGAGCTGAACGATGGGCCGGATCTCCACCCCCGGCTGGTCCAGCGGCACAAGCAGATACGACAGGCCGGCATGCCGTTTGGAGCCTTTTTCGGAGCGCGCCAGCACGAAGCACCACTGCGCCCAATGCGCCAGCGACGTCCAGACTTTCTGCCCGTTGATAATCCAGTGTTGATTCCCCGTCGCTTCGCTCGCCGAGTGCGAGCCGTCGAGCACCGCCGAGGTCGACACGTTCGCCAGATCGCTGCCCGCACCGGGCTCGGAGTAGCCCTGGCACCACAATTCGGTGACGTCACGAATGGCGGGCAGGAAGCGCTGCTGCTGCTCCGGGGTGCCGAAGGCGATCAGGGTCGGACCGACCAGTTCCTCACCGAGGTGGTTGACCTTGTCGGGGGCGTCGGCACGGGCGTACTCCTCGTAGAACGCCACCCGGTGCGCGACGGACAGCCCCCGGCCGCCGTGTTCGACGGGCCAGCCCAGACAGGTCAGCCCGGCCGCGGCGAGGTGCTGGTTCCAGGCCCGTCGCTCCTCGAACGCCTCGTGTTCGCGGCCGGGGCCGCCGAGGCCCTTGAGGGAAGCGAATTCGCCGACCAGATTCTCGGCCAGCCACTCCCGGACCTCCGTCCGGAACTCGTCGACACCCACCCAAGTAGGCTAACCTACCAAGCACTTGCTTTGTTGGCTCGGGGCCAGGTAGGAGCACTCATGGGCGGCCACCCGCTGACCACGCCGGCGGTGCTGAACCGGGTGGCGTTCGACCGCGCCGACCACGACGCGCTGATCGCCGCGGATCGCCGGTTCACCTTCGCCGAACTGCACGACGAGGTACGGCGCACCGCCGGAGCGATCGCCGGGCTGGGGGTCCAACCCGGCGACCGGGTGGCGCTGTGGTCGCCCAACACCTGGCACTGGGTGGTCTCCTGTCTTGCCATCCACTACGCCGGCGCGGTGCTGGTTCCGCTGAACACCCGCTACACCGCCGAGGAGGCCACCGACATCCTGCAGCGCACCCACGCGCCGCTGCTGATCGGGATGGGCCGCTTCCTGGGCGCCGACCGGGTCGCCGATTTGGATCGGGCCGCGCTTCCGGCATTGCGGCATGTGGTTCGGGTACCGGTGGAGGACGGCCACGGTGAGAAAGAGGCCGGGTCGTGGGACGAGTTCCTCGCCGGACCGCAGATTCCGCTCTCGGAGGTCGACGCCAGGGCCGCGGCGGTGCGCCCGGACGACATCTCCGACATCCTGTTCACCTCCGGCACCACCGGACGCAGCAAGGGCGTGCTGTGCGCTCACCGTCAGTCGCTGTCGGCGTCGGCGGCATGGGCGGAATGCGGGCAGATCACCGGTGCCGACCGCTACCTCTGCATCAACCCGTTTTTCCATAACTTCGGATACAAGGCCGGGATTCTGGCCTGCCTGCAGACCGGAGCGACGCTCATCCCGCAGCTGACCTTCGACGCCGAGCAGGCCATGCGGGCGGTGGCCAAGCATCGGGTGACCGTCCTGCCGGGTCCGCCCACCATCTTCCAGACTCTGCTCGACCATCCGGCACGGGCGGACCATGACCTGACCTCGCTGCGATTCGCCGTCACGGGGGCGGCCACCGTGCCGGTGGTGCTCATCGAGCGGATGCAGACCGAACTGGACTTCGACATCGTGCTGACTGCCTACGGCCTGACTGAGGCAAGCGGCTTCGGCACCATGTGCCGCGCCGACGACGACCCGGTCACCGTGGCCAGCACGTGTGGTCGCCCGATCGCCGACTTCGAACTTCGTATCTCCGGTGACTCCTCGCCCGGCGAGGTGTTATTACGCGGCCCCAACGTGATGCTGGGATACCTCGACGATCCGGACGCCACCGCGGCCGCCATCGACGCCGACGGCTGGTTGCACACCGGCGATATCGGCACCGTGGATGCGGCGGGCAATCTGCGGATCACCGACCGTCTCAAGGACATGTACATCTGCGGCGGTTTCAACGTGTATCCGGCCGAGGTGGAGCAGGCACTGGCCCGGCTGGACGGGGTCGCCGACGTCGCGGTGATCGGCGTGCCCGACGACCGTCTGGGCGAGGTGGGTCGCGCGTTCGTGGTCCGGCGCCCCGGCGCCGACCTCGACAAGGCTGCCGTGATCGCCTTCAGCCGAAGGCATCTGGCCAACTTCAAGGCGCCGCGTTCGGTGGTGTTCCTCGACGTGCTGCCCCGCAACGCCGGGGGGAAGGTTCTGAAAACCACACTGCGAGAGATGCTCTGAGCAATGGATCTCGACTACGACGAGCAGACCTGCGCCTTCCGTGACGAGGTCCGCGACTTCCTCGCCGCCAACCGGGACAAGTTCCCCACCCAGTCCTACGACAACGCCGAGGGTTTCGAGCAGCACCGCCGTTGGGATCGGGTGCTGTTCGACGCGGGCCTGTCGGTGATCACCTGGCCGCAGCGCTACGGCGGCCGCGATGCCACCCTGCTGCAATGGGTGGTGTTCGAGGAGGAGTACTTCCGCGCCGGCGCGCCCGGACGGGCCAGCGCCAACGGCACGTCGATGCTGGCTCCGACACTGTTCTCACACGGCACCGAGGAACAGTTGGACCGCATCCTGCCGAAAATGGCCAGCGGCGAACAGATCTGGGCGCAGGCCTGGTCCGAACCCGAGTCGGGCAGCGATCTGGCGTCGCTGCGGTCCACCGCCACCCGCACCGACGGAGGCTGGCTGCTCAACGGGCAGAAGATCTGGAGCAGCCGCGCACCCTTCGGCGATCGTGCGTTCGGGCTGTTCCGTTCCGACCCCGCAGCCCAGCGCCACCGGGGGCTGACGTACGTGATGTTCGATCTCGAAGCCGACGGTGTGACCGTTCGGCCGATCGAACAGCTCAGCGGCGAAACCGGATTCGGCGAGATCTTCCTCGACGACGTGCTCGTGCCCGACCACGACGTGATCGGCGAGGTGCACGAGGGCTGGCGGGCGGCGATGAGCACGGCGAGCAACGAGCGTGGGATGTCGCTGCGCAGCCCGGCGCGGTTTACCGCACCCGCGCGGCGTCTAGTGGAGCTGTGGAAGGAAGAAGGGTCCGATCCCG
Organism: Mycolicibacterium sp.; assembly: GCA_032117575.1. Lineage (GTDB taxonomy): Bacteria > Actinomycetota > Actinomycetes > Mycobacteriales > Mycobacteriaceae > Mycobacterium. The sequence continues at coordinate 15,696 of JAULZA010000029.1, read as the reverse complement.
CGTTCGCCGACCGGGTGGCCGACGCTTGGATCAAGGCCCAGGCCTACCGGTTGCACACCTTCGGCACCGTGACCCGGATCGGCGACGGCGGCGAACTCGGCGCGGAGTCGTCGGTCACCAAGGTGTTCTGGTCGGAGCTCGACGTCGCGCTGCACCAGACCGCCGGTGAGTTGCGCGGCGCCGGCGCCGAACTCGCGGGGCCGTGGAACGACGGGCTGTTGTTCGCCCTTGGCGGACCGATCTATGCGGGCACCAACGAAGTTCAGCGCAATATCATCGCCGAGCGGCTGCTGGGCCTGCCGAGGGAGGCCAAGTCGTGAGGTTCGCCCTGGACTCCGAACAGCGGGATTTCGCCGCCAGCATCGACGCCGCGCTGGGTGCCGCGGACGTGCCCGCGGCGGTGCGGGCGTGGGCACACGGCGACACCGCCCCAGCGCGGGCGGTATGGGCCCGGTTGAGCGACCTCGGCGTCACCGCACTGGCCGTCACCGAGAAGTACGACGGGCTGGCCGCCCATCCGGTTGACCTGATCGTCGCCTGCGAGCGGCTGGGTCGCTGGTGCGTACCCGGCCCCGTCGCCGAATCCCTAGCGGTAGCGCCAATCCTGCTTGACGGCGACGACCGGTCGACCGCGCTGGCAGCCGGTGACCTGATCGCCACCGTCGCCCTGCCGCCTACGGTGCCGCGCGCGGTGGCCGCGGACTTCGCCGGCCTGGTACTGGTCGGCACGGACGGCGCCGTCACCGACGCCGTCGCCGGTGCGGGGCACCCGTCGGTAGACCCCACCCGGGAGCTGTTCGACGTGACCGCCACCGGCGCCGGCCGGCCGGCTGACGTCGGGCGCGCCTACGAGTTCGGGGTGCTGGCCACCGCCGCGCAACTGGTTGGCGCCGGGCAGTCGATGCTGGACATGTCGGTCGACTACGCCAAGCAGCGCAGCCAATTCGGCCGGTTGATCGGCAGCTATCAGGTGATCAAGCACAAGCTGGCCGATGTGCACATCGCCCTGGAACTGGCGCGGCCACTGGTCTACGGGGCGGCGCTGTCGTTGGCCGGCGACTCCGCTGACACGGCATGCGACGTCAGCGCAGCCAAGGCGGCGGCATCCGACGCCGCGCTGCTCTCGGCGCGGGCGGCGCTGCAGACCCACGGCGCGATCGGCTACACCGCCGAACACGACCTGTCGCACTGGCTGCTGCGCGTGCAGGCGTTACACAGCGCGTGGGGCACACCGACCGCCCATCGGCGGCGGGTGCTGGCAGCACTGTGCGCAACGGAGATGACGAAGTGACCGACGAACGCGAACTCCTGCGGCAGACCGTCGCCGCCCTGGTGGACAAGCATGCCGGGTCCGAGGCGGTGCGGCGGGCCATGGACTCCCCGCGCGGGTACGACACCGCGCTGTGGACCATGTTGTGTGAGCAGGTCGGCGTGGCCGCGCTCGTGGTCCCCGACGAATTCGGCGGCGCCGGTGGCCAATTAGCCGATGCCGCAGCGGTTCTGGAGGAACTCAGCCGCGGTCTGGTGCCCACTCCGCTGCTGGGCACCACGCTGGCCGAACTGGCGTTGCTGAGCGCCGACACCCCGGACGCCGAAACCCTGGAACAGCTGGCCTCCGGCGCGGCGATCGGGACGGTGGTGTTCGACCGGGACTACGTGATCAACGGGGACGTCGCCGATGTGGTGCTCGCCGTCGATGCCGGCCGCATCGTGCGCTGGAGCGACGTGACCGTCCAACCGGTCCGCACCATGGATCCCACCCGGCGGCTGGCGCGAATGACCCCGGGCGCAACACTGGTGATCGGCCCGGACCCGGGCATCGCCGACACCGCGGCGATCCTGCTGGCGGCCGAGCAGATCGGCGCGGCGGCCCGGTGCCTGGAGTTGACGGTGGAGTACACCAAGCAGCGGGTGCAGTTCGGTCGGCCGATCGGCAGCTTCCAGGCGCTCAAGCACCGGATGGCCGATCTGTACGTCGCCGTGCAGTCCGCCCGCGCGGTGGTCGTCGACGCGGTGGCCCAGCCCGCCCCGGTCTCGGCGAGGCTGGCCCGGCTGGCGGCCAGCGAGGCGTTCTGCATGGTGGCCGGCGAGGCCATCCAGTTGCACGGCGGCATCGCGATCACCTGGGAGCACGACATGCACCTGTACTTCAAGCGCGCCCACGGCAGTGCGCAACTGCTCGGTGCCCCCCGAGAACAGCTGCGACGACTCGAGTCCGAGATCCTGTAGGCATGAACATCGCGCGCCGGGCCGGTATCCCCCCGTTCTACGTGATGGATGTCTGGCTGGCGGCCGCCGAGCGGCAGCGCACCCATGGCGATCTGGTGAATCTCTCCGCCGGGCAGCCGAGCGCCGGCGCCCCGGCGCCGGTGCTGGCGGCCGCCCAACAAGCGCTGCAATCCGGTCCACTGGGATACACGGTGGCCCTGGGCATTCCCGAGTTGCGGCAGGCGATCGCCGACTCATACGCCCGGAAGTTCGGCCTGGACGTGGGCGTCGACGACGTGGTGCTCACCACTGGGTCGTCGGGCGGCTTCCTGCTGACCTTCCTGGCCTGTTTCGATGCCGGCGACCGGGTGGCCATCGCCAGCCCCGGGTACCCCTGTTACCGCAACATCCTCACGGCGCTGGGCTGTGAGGTGGTGGAGATCGAGTGCGGTCCGCAGACCCGATTCCAGCCCACGGTCGCGATGCTCGCCGAACTCGATCCGCCGGTGCAGGGCGTCATCGTGGCCAGCCCCGCCAACCCGACCGGAACGGTGATCCCGCCGGCCGAACTGGCCGCCATCGCCACCTGGTGCGACACGCAGGGGGTTCGGCTCGTCAGCGATGAGGTCTACCACGGACTGGTCTACCCCGGCGCCCCGGAGACGTCGTGCGCATGGCAGACGTCCCGCAACGCCGTTGTGGTGAACAGCTTTTCGAAGTACTTCGCGATGACCGGATGGCGGCTGGGTTGGTTGCTGGTGCCGGAGGAATTGCGGCGTGCCGTGGACCGCCTGACCGGAAACTTCACCATCTGTCCGCCGTCGCTGGCTCAGCACGCCGCGGTCGCCGCGTTCACCTCGGAGGCCATCGCGGAAACCGAGAGCCACCTGCAGCACTACGCCGTCAATCGGGAAACGCTGATCTCCGGGCTGCGGCAACTCGGCATCACCCGGCTGGCTCCGACTGACGGCGCGTTCTACGTCTACGCCGACGTCTCCGACTTCACTTCCGACTCCCTGGTGTTCTGCGAAAACCTCTTAGCCGAAACAGGACTGGCGATCGCGCCCGGCGTCGACTTCGACACCCGCCGAGGCGGCTCCTACGTCCGGTTCTCCTTCGCCGGGCCGGCCGGCGACATCGACGAGGCCCTGCGCCGGCTCGGACCGTGGCTGACCCGCTGAACCGCTGAACCGCTAAGCGGCGCCGCCGAGGTTGAACGGCCCGAGCGTTCCGCTGCCGCTGAACGGAGTGTCGTTCTTGATGCCCTGGCTGATCAGCCTGCTGGGGAAGAGCGTCCGCGCGCCGATGGGCTGGCCCAGAATCGTGTCGACCAGGGTGGCCGGCTTCACCGGCGCGGTGGGCGGGAACGGACCCAGAGCGGAGCCCGCAGGGTCACCGCCATTGAGGTAGTCGACCATCTCCGGGACCGTCATATTGGTGCAGACGGTGGCGAGGCAGTAACCCGCGCGCTGGTAGAGGAGCGCCAGCAGCGGTGCCGAGACTTCGACCTGCTGGAGGTCAAGTTGGCCCGTGCTGCCGTTGATCGGGACGTCGATCGCGGAATTGCCGAGGTAGGAGTAGGAGAACTGCTCGACGGTGTTGTTGGCCAGCGAGACGACAATCGGACCCAGCACACCGGCGACGTCCACCGCGGCACCCTTACCCGGGCCACCGATAGTTAGCGACAGCGCCCGAGCATCCGGGAATCCGGCTTCGATCGGCCCGATGTTGATCGGGCCAATGTTAACGACCGGCGACAACCCCACGGCCGAGCAGACGCCGACAATCTTGCAGGCATTGTTTTTCCCTGTAAGTCCAGACGTGGCGATGGGCGGCGTCGGGTTTCCGGCGATCGAGCCCTGGAACACCAGCCCCTGCAGGACATCGCCCTGCGGGTCGGTGCCAATGGTGACCTTCGGGATTGTGATCTGCGAGATCGTGATCGGGGAGGCGTCGAGGCTGACCGGTAGATCCACCCCGAGGCCCAGATTGGCGAAGAGTGGAATCTGGCTGATGAACGCCTTGTCGACGCTGATCGACGGTGTCTCCAAATCCACACCGATCGGAACGTTGATGGTGAAGGGACCGAGTCCACCGTCGAGTCCGAGTCCGATCCCAGCACCTGGCCCGCCGATACGGCCGCTCAGAGTAGGCAGACCGAATGTGACCGGGTCCAAGGTGATGTCACTGACCGGCAAGTTCGTGTTCGGGACTTCGAAGTTGACAAAAACTTTACCCGCCGCCGAGGTGGTCTCCAGATTGTGGGACACCTGCCAGTTGGAGGTGGCGAAATCGAAGCCCGGGATGGTCAAGCCCTGCAGGGACAGGTCGCCGAAGTCGGCGACGAAGGGGATATCGACGGGGACGTCGGCGTTGAGCTTGATGGGGGTTTGGGCGACGTTGGCGTTGAGGTCCACCGAGAGTCCCGGGTCGTCGGTCCGCCGGAGGCTGAAGAAAGCGTTGCCGCCACCGCCTGGACCCGAATTCGGGCCGATGGCGCCGCGGACGGTGATCGGGATCGACACATCCGGGCCGCCGATCAGGCCGGACAACAGCGGATCGGTGGAGACCAGATTGATGTCGGGCACGTTGATCGCGCCGATTGAGAGATCGGACACCAGGGGGATGATGACCGGCCCGAGCAGAGACCCATCGTTCCCGATGGAGAGTGTGACAGTGCCATCCAGGTTGCCGGGGATGGTGGTGGAGAAGCCGCCGACGGTGACGGGACCAGTGAGGCTGGCGCTGAGCGGAATGTTGACACCGATGTCGCCGTCCAGGCTGATCGGGATCTCGGAGATGTCGACGTTGGTGTCGATGCCCAACTGCCAGCCGCCGTCTGCGCGCGGCGGGACAAGCGGGGCGTTAGTCGCCTCACCGTTGAACAACCCGGACAGGTTCGTGCCGAAGTTGCGCAGACCCGAGACGAACGCCGGCACTGCCGGGTCAAGCGAACTCGTGTTACTCAGGCCCGAGACCGCCGATCCCACGTTGGAGAAGCCCGACCCGGAACCCCGGTTGTCAAAGCCGGACAGCGGCGACTGCAAGGCCTCGTTCATCAATCCCGAGATGCCGGCGGCACCGGCGTTCAGGAATCCCGAACCCCCACCGGCACCGGAATTCAACAACCCCGAGGAAGCCACACCGGTGGAGTTCAATAACCCGGGACCACCCAGGCGGAAGAACGAGATCCGGCCCGGCCCGATGCTCCCGTTCAGCGTGACCGGGATCGACACCCCCGGACCGCCGAGGGTCCCGACCAGCTCCGGCACCGTGACATCGGCGCCCGGGAAGATGATCGGACCGAGCGACCCACCGACAGCCAGGACGACATCGGCGTTGACACCCGGCGCCAGTTCGACCTGCGTGGTGATGGTGGTGTCGATCGGGCTCGCGGGCAGTTCGGTGCTCGGGATCGAGATCGGGTCGGTCAGCATCGCGGTGATGGGGATGTTGACCGGGATGTCGGCGTTGAGCGTGATCGGTATCTGGGAGAGATCGGCGCCGAGATCGATGTTGAGTTGACCGCCGGCGTCGCGGCGCCAGAACAAGCCGTTGCTGCCGTTTGCGGTGTTCCATGCGCCTGTGTTCAGGTTGCCGGTGTTGACCCAGCCGGTGTTGGCATTACCGGTGTTGGACCAGCCGCTGTTGGTACCGCCGATGTTGGCGACGCCGGTGTTGGTACCGCCGATGTTGGCGATTCCGGTGTTGGAGCTACCGCCATTGTGCGATCCGGTATTGAGGTCGCCCGCATTTCCCAGGCCGGTGTTGACATCGCCGGTGTTGAACAACCCGGTGTTCGTGGTGCCGGCGTTCGCGAAACCGGAGTTATTGGTTCCGGAGTTGAAGATGCCGGTATTGCCCGTACCGGAGTTGAACAGGCCCTTGTTCCCGGTGCCGGAGTTGAGCGCTCCGAACCCGAACTGGTTGTTCCCGGTCAGGCCGATACCGAAGTTGCCGGTGCCGGTGTTACCGAAGCCGATATTGCCGTTTCCGGTGTTGCCGCCGCCGACGTTGCCGCTGCCGTTGTTGCCCCAGCCGAAGTTCTTGCTGCCCAGGTTGCCCGAGCCGACGTTGTCCGAGCCGGCGTTGCCGCCGCCGAAGTTCTTGTCGCCGGCGTTTCCGGAGCCGAGGTTCCCGTCACCGCCATTGCCGAAACCGAAGTTGCCGCCGCCGAAATTTCCGGCGCCGAGGTTGTTGTAGCCCTGGTTGCCGTCGCCGAAGTTACCGGATCCCACGTTGCCCGCACCCAGGTTGAACGTCGAGCCACCGGTCACCCCGTTGGTGTAGGTACCGGACAGCAGCGCGCCCACGTTCTCGATACCGGAGAGGTCGGCCGGCTCCGATAGCGAGAGCGAACTCGTGTTCCGCCACCCCGAGACTCCCGAGCCGAGGTTGGAGAAGCCGGACCCCGAACCCGAGTTCGAATAACCCGACATGGCCGCGCCGGCCAGGAATGCCAGGTTGAAGAAGCCGGATACCAGTCCCGCTCCGGTGTTCAGCAAGCCGGAGCCGCCGCCGGCGCCGGTGTTGAAGAAGCCGGAAGAGGCGACCGTGCCGGTGTTGAAGAAGCCGGGGCCGGCGGCGATGTCGAGGACGGTGAGCTCGATCGGCCCGGTGCTGCCGTAGACGTGGACGTCGGCGGTCGTGGGTCCGACCGTCAACATCAGCGGTCCGACTGCAATCTCCCTGCTGATGTCGATCGGCATCATCCGGTCGATCGTCAATCCCGGGATCGTGTAGGCAACGTGAATGCCCGGGAACCAGTTCTGGTTGTCCTCGGTCTCGAAGAAGCCGTTACTGGCATTGCCGGAGTTGTACACGCCGGTGTTGAGGTAGCCGGAGTTCAACAGGCCGGTGTTGGCGTCACCGGAGTTCAACCAGCCGGTGTTGAGGTCGCCGCTGTTGAAGTCACCTGAGTTGGTGCTTCCGGTGTTGAAGTTGCCACTGTTGGAATGACCGACGTTGAACGAACCGGTGTTGAGGTTGCCGACGTTGGCGTCGCCGGTGTTGGTGTCGCCGGCGTTGAAGCTTCCGGTGTTGCGTGTGCCGGAGTTGCCGACGCCCCAGTTGCCGGTGCCCGAGTTGAACATTCCGGTGTTTCCGGTCCCGGAGTTGAACAATCCCATGTTGCCGGTTCCGGAGTTCAAACCGCCGAACCCGATCTGATTGTCGCCGGTCAGGCCGATCCCGAAGTTGCCGGTGCCGGTGTTGCCGAAGCCGATATTGCCGTTGCCGGTGTTGCCGCCGCCGAAGTTGCCGCTGCCGTTGTTGCCGATACCGAAGTTCTGGCCACCCAGATTGCCCGAGCCGACGTTGCCCGAGCCGAGGTTTCCGTTGCCGAAGTTCCAGTCACCCTGATTACCCGAGCCGAAATTCCAGCTGCCGACGTTGCCAAAACCGGCATTGAACGTCGGCGCCGGATCGGCCTTGGGGGTCGGTGTTGCGACCGTGGCGTTCGTGGTGCCCGTGGTGATCGACCACGGGTTCGCCGGAGCGGCCGGCACATCAAAGCCCGTCACCGCCGGAGCCGATGTCGCTGCCCCCGAAATGATGACGCTACGCGTCGAAACACCCGTCGGTACCGATCCGGCGGACTCATCCCCGCCGACGGACCCGGACTCCGCCGCTGCCGGCTTGTTCGGCCCCGAACCGGCCGAGTCCGCCGAGGATGCGCTGTCGCGTCCGGAGTGCGAACCGCGGTCCGAGGAATCCGCATGCGCCACTGGGGTTGTCGCGACGCCCACCCCGACCACGGCCGCAAACATGCCGGTGGCCAGCAAGGGGTAAGCCTTCGCCGACCGGCATCGCCGGTTCTCAGCGGTGTCGGCCTTGGGAGCGTTGCGGGCGGCGTCGCGGATGAACATCGGCCAAAATTAGCAACCAGTCGTCGAAATTGACGGGCTTTTCCCCAACCCTACTCAGGGAAATTTCAGGCTGATCGCGCGCCGAACGATCCGCTATCGACCGGGCTTGCCAGTAACACCGCGCAACCGTCGTATCAGAACCCCACCGGTACGGCCTTAGGGTGAGGTCATGCCTTTCCTGGATCACACACTGGGGCCGGTGTACTACCGGCACTGGCCGGCCCCCGAGACGCGGGCCGCGGTGGTGTTCCTGCACGGTTTCGGTGAGCACACCGGGCTCTATCATCGGTACGGGTTCGCGTTGAACGCCGCCGGCATCGACCTGTGGGCGGTCGACCAACTCGGTCACGGTCTCTCCCCCGGTGCGCGCGGCCAGTTCGGCACGCTGGAGGACAGTTCGGCGCTGGCGGACAGCCTCACCGCGCTGGCGGAGCGGGAGTCACCGGGAATACCGCTGATCGCACAAGGACATTCCTACGGCGCGGTGGTGACCCTGTTCCGATTGCTCGAACAGCCCGATCGCTACCGCGCCGGGGTGGTGTCCGGCGCACCGGTGGTCCCCATCCCGGAACTGGTCGATTCGAACACCACGATGAACCTCGACGCCGCCGGGCTGTCGGCCGATCCGTTCTACCTGGACTGCATCGAGAGCGACCCGCTGGCATTCACCAGTGCCGACACCAGATGCCTGACCCGCGAACTCGACCGGGGCTGGGACAGATTCGGTGCCGAATTACCGAAGCTCACGGTGCCGACCCTGGCAGTGCACGGTGCGATCGATCCGATCGCGGTGCCGGGAGCGGTCCGAGCGTATGCCGAACAGATCGGCCCCCTGGAATACCTGGAGTTCGCCGGGACCTGCCATGACGTCCTCAACGACATCACCCACCGTGAGGTGACCGCAGCGATCGTCGATTTCATCGACCGGAAGGCCGCAGCGGGCTAAAGCCAGGTGTCGGGCGTGGTGGTGGTGAGAAACGCTTCCAGATCGTCGCGCCACTGCGCCGGGGTGGTCTTGTCCGGTTCGATGCCGGTGTATTCGCCCCGATAGAACAGCAGCGGCCGTGGCTTGACCGTCGGCACTTGCGACAGTGACTGCACCGCACCGAACACCACGAAATGGTCTCCGCCGTCGTGCACGGAGTGCACCGTGCAGTCGATGTGGGCCAGCGCGTTGTCGATCACCGGCGAGCCCAGCGGCGACGGGTGCCAGTCCACGCCGGCGAACTTGTCGGGGTCCCGGGAGCCGAACCGGGCGCAGATATCCCGTTGCTGCTCGGTCAGCACATTGACACAGAACCGCCCGCTGGCCTCGATGGCCTGCCAGGATCGCGACATCTTGGTCGGGCAGAACAACACCAGCGGCGGGTCCAGGGACAGGGCCGCGAAGGACTGGCAGGCAAAGCCGCTGGGAACGTCGTCCTGCATGGTGGTGATGATGGTGATTCCCGTGCAGAACTGGCCCAGGACCTGCCGGAACGCCCGCGGGTCGATCGGTTCGTCCGCCATCTACTTATTGACGCGAGCCGATGCTGAAGTCGTGCCCCCACAGGCTGACCGCGGTGCTCTCCCGCGCGATCCAGTCGTCGTCGTCCTCGACTTGCAAACCCTCGCAACCGAATTCGACGTCGAAACCGCCGGGGGTCTTCATATAGAACGACAGCATCTTGTCGTTGACGTGCCGGCCCAGCGTCGCCGACATCGGCACCTTTCGTCGCAGTGCGCGGTCCAGACACAGGCCGACGTCGTCGCTGCTCTCCACCTCCGTCATCAGATGGACGATCCCGCTGGGCGTCGGCATCGGCAGGAACGCCAGGCTGTGGTGGCGCGGATTGCAGCCGAAGAAGCGCAGCCAGACCGGCGCTCCGTCGGCCGGCCGGCCGACCAGTTGCGGCGGCAACCGCATGGAATCGCGCAGTTGGAAGCCGAGCACATCGCGGTAGAAGTGCAGCGCCTCGGCATCGTCGCGGGTGGAGAGCACCACGTGGCCCAACCCCTGCTCGCCGGTGACGAACCGGTGGCCGTACGGGCTGACGACACGACGGTGTTCCAGCGCCGCGCCGTGGAATACCTCCAGGCGGTTACCGGACGGGTCGGTGAAGGTGATCATCTCGTCGACGCACCGGTCGGCGAGCTGGGCGGCGGTGGCCTCCTTGTAGGGCACGCCTTCGACATCCAAGGCGTTGCGGACCCATTGCAGCCCTTCGGCGTTGGCACATTCCCAGCCGGTCTCCGACAGCCGGTCGTGCTCACCCGGGACGATCACCAGCCGGGCCGGGAAGTCGTCCATCCGCAGATACAGCGCACCGTCGGTGGCGCCCTTGCCTTCGACCATCCCGAGCACCTTCAGGGCGTACTCGCGCCAGGCGGGCACGTCGGTGGCCTCGATGCGCAGATAGCCCAGGGACCGGATACCACTCATGCCTTGGCCTCGTCCTTTTTGACATCGTCCTTCTTGACATCGTCCTTCAAGAAGTCGATGGTCAGCTTGTTGAACTCGTCGAACTTTTCCACCTGAGCCCAATGCCCGCACTGCCCGAAAACATGCAGCTGGACCCGCGGAATCTGCTTGAGCGCCACCAGCGCTCCGTCCAGCGGGTTGACCCTGTCCTCCCGGCCCCAGATCAAGAGCACCCGCTGGCGCAGCTTGTACACCTCGCGCCACATCATGCCGAGTTCGTAGTCCGGACCGGCGAAGGACTTGCCCATCGCGCGGGCCGCGGCCAGGGCCTCCGGCTGGCTGGCGATGGCGAACCGTTCGTCGACCAGTTCGGGGGTGATGAGCTTCTGGTCGTAGACCATGATCCGCAGGAACCGTTCCATGTTCTCCCGGGTGGGATCCATGCTGAATCGACCCAGCAATTTGACCCCCTCGGTGGGGTCGGGTGCGAACAGGTTGACGCTCAAGCCTCCCGGTCCCATCAGGACCAGCCGGCCGGCGCGCTTCGGGTTGTCCAGCGCGAACCGCACCGCGGTGCCGCCGCCGAGCGAATTGCCCACCAAGGCAGCGCTTTCGATACCGAGGTGATCGAACAGCGCCAGCAGTGCGTCGGCGCTGTAGCGGTTGTACTGCTCGTGCTCGGTGTGTTTGTCGGAGTGGCCGTAACCGGGCTGGTCCACCGCGATGACGTGGAAGTGCTGCGCCAGCACGGCGATGTTGCGGCCGAAGTTCGACCAGCTCGACGCACCGGGACCACCGCCGTGCAGCAGGACCACGGTCTGATCGTTACCGTCGCCGGCCTCGTGGTAGTGCAGGCGCATGTCCCGGCCACTCGACTGAACGCCGGCGTAGCGGGACGTGGACTCGAAGGTGATGTCCTGCTGCGATTGGGCTTCGCGGATGAACGACGTCATGGTCCCCTAGACCATCGTGTCGCCGAGCGGAAGCCCGAACTCCTGGTTGCCGTACATGACGTAGGCCCGCTCGGCATCGTTGGCGGCGTGTACCCGCCCGGCGTGCGCGTCACGCCAGAACCGTTGCACGGGTTGGTCGCTGTTGAGCGCGGTGGCACCGGCCGCTTCGAAGAGCCGGTCGATGGAGGCGATGGCCCGGCCGGTGGCGCGCACCTGGTCGCGACGGGCCCGTGCCCGCAACTCCATGGGTACTTCCTTGCCGGCACACAGCAGCGCGTACTCCTCGGCGAGGTTGCCGCTCAGCTGCCGCCATGCGGCGTCGATGTCACTTGCCGCCTCGGCGATGCGGATCTTGGCGAACGGATCGTCCTTGGCTTTCTCGCCGGCGAACGCGGCGCGCACCCGCTTACCCTGATGCTCGACATGGGCGTCGTAGGCGCCGTAAGCCATTCCGACGATGGGCGTGGAGATGGTGGTGGGATGCATTGTGCCCCAGGGCATCCGGTATACCGGAGCGGTGTTGGTCTGCAGTCCGCCGGCGGAGCCGTCGTTCATCGCCCGGTAAGACAGGAACCGGTGACGCGGCACGAAAACGTCCTTGACGACCAAGGTGTTGCTGCCGGTCGCCTTCAGACCCACCACGTTCCAGTCGTCGCGAATCTGGTAGTCGCCCAGCGGCATCAGGAAGCTGCCGAAATCCACTGGACGGCCGTCCTTGATCACGGGGCCGCCGACGAAGGTCCAGCTGGCATGGTCACAGCCGGACGACCACAGCCACGTTCCGTTGACCAGGTAGCCGCCGTCGACGACGACGCCGACACCCATCGGTGCGTACGAGGACGACACCCGCACCGTCGAGTCGTCGCCCCAGACGTCTTCCTGAGCCCGCTGGTCGAACTGGGCCAGGTGCCAGTTGTGCACCCCCAGAATCCCGCTGGCCCAGCCGGTTGATCCGCAGGCGCTGGCGATCCGCCGGACGGCCTCGAAGAAGATGGTGGGATCGCACTGCAGTCCACCCCACTGTTCGGGTTGGAGCAATTTGAAGAACCCGGCTTCGTCCAAGTCGGCGACATTGGCGTCCGGCAGACGCCGTAGCAGCTCGGCCTCCGCTGCGCGCTCGCGTAGCCGCTGCAGCACGTCATCGATGGCCGCGAGTACCGCCTGCGCGTCACGCTGTTGAATGGACGTCACTGCATGCCTCCCAGAATGCGTTACTGCACCTCAGACTAGAACACGTTACGATTTGTGTCGAGCAGCCGGAGCTCGTAGCAGGTAGTTCACCGTATTGTTATTTCTGTAACGTGTTCCAGTTACCGCGGAAGGACCGATCGTCACGTGACCACCGACAACCCGGCCAGCGCTGTGGTGCACCTCGACGGCCAGACCCACACCGTGTCCTGGCCCCGTGACGAGAAGCTGCTCGATGTGTTGCTCGACGAGGGGATCGAGGCGCCGTATTCCTGCCGGGAAGGCCACTGCGGCGCCTGCGCGACAACCGTGGTCAGCGGCGAGGTCGAGATGGAGAACAACGAGGTCCTGGATTCCGAGGATCTTGCCGACGGCCTGATCCTGGCCTGTCAGTCCCGGCCGGTGTCCGACGATGTTGAAGTCAGCTACGACTAGATCATCGGGTAGCCAAAACTCTCCTGATGTGCGCTCGCCGTCAACGCTTTGGAGCCAATACCGACCCGCCGATGGCACTCTTCGGCATAGTTGCTATGTCGGGGTGTGTGACCCGACTCCCGGAGCATAGAAGTGAGGAATCATGAGATCGACACCGACGCTGGAGAGCCTGCATCAGCAATGGATCGAGGTGTTCAACAGCCACGATCTTGATGCGCACGTTGGTCTCTACACAGAAGACGCAATGCTCTGGGGTTCCATCCCAGAGCTCTCGGTTGGTCGTGACGCCATACGCTCTTACTTCGCCAGGAGAGGCCCGCAAGTACACGTGTCGGACTATCCGTACCCGATCGTCGTGATGTTGCGTGACGATGTTGCGGTGACCGCCGCCGACGCGGATTTCGCCGACGGTGACACGCTTCTGCCGCATCGACTTTCGTGGACGGTCGTCAAGAAAGACGGCAATTGGCTGATCGCCCAGCATCACGGATCGCCCCGCGGGAATCCATCTCAGGCGGTCAGCGCGCCCGAATAGCCCAGGCGCAGCGCAAGCGCGGCCACAGTAATCGACGGGTTCACCGCACCCGCCGACGGATAGGTCGACGTGTCTGCTATCCAAAGGTTTTCGACGTCGTGTGCTCGCAGGTCCGCGTCCACCACGCTGGTGGCGCGATCATTGCCCATGACGGCGGTTCCGCACTGATGCGATGTTGCCTCCACGCCGAGGCTTCGAGTATGCACCAAAGGAAAGCCTGCCTTGCGCACGACAACTTTCATGTTTTCGATAAGTTCCTGGTGCGCAGCAAGATTCGTCTCGCGGCGAGTGAGGGCGATTTGTCCTTTTGCGTTGAGCGTCACCCGATTGTCACGCAAGGGAAGATCCTCCGACTGGATGAACAGATCGAGGGTGTACTTCGTTACAGAGTCGAGTAACGGTAGCGGTAGCCGAGGCATCCCCATCTTGGCCTGGGCGCCACGCAACTTGCCCAGCCCTTGAACATTCCCAAGGGGGTACTTGTTGGACGGGCCGGCGTGATACCAGTCGTTGATCCCGATGGTCTTCTGGTAAACCGCCTCATTCCTTCGGCGGGGATCGACAGCCAAGAAGAACGTTGTGATGTGGGCCATGTAGTTCCGGCCGACCTGGTCCGAGGAATTCGCCAAGCCACGCGGGTGAGCATCGGAGGACGAGCGGAGCAGCAGTGCAGCGGTGTTGATTGCGCCGCATGCTACGACAAACCGATCTGCCCGTATCTGGATTGAACGTCCCCGATGTATGGCGTGGGCAGTGGTGATTCGACGGCCGCCGCCGTCAGTCTCGAGTCGAGTGACGTCAGCGTTGTTGAGCAACTGGACGTTTCCGGCTCCTTCGTACAGTGCCGGGCGTACCGCGGAGACGTCGGCGTCGCCTTTGGCGTCGAGCATGCACGGGAACGCGTCGCAGGTGTAGCACAAGACGCAATTCCCGCCATCGCGGCGATCGAGCGCTTGAGGGGCAGCAAAGGGATGCAGTCCCTGTTCTTTCGCGCTCTGGGCGAGCCGCGCCATCGCCCCTTCATGAGCGAGGCCAGGGTAGGGGTAATCGGTCGAGCGCCACGGGTCGGTCGGATCCTCGCCCTGATTGCCGTGCACCCAGTACATTTCCTCGGCTTGCGCGTAGAAAGGTTCCAGCCGGGCGTAATCGATCGGCCAAGCGGGAGAGATCCCATCGATATGCTCAACTGCGCCGAAGTCTTTCTCCCGCAACCGCGGCAACGTCGCACCGTAGAGCTTGGTATTGCCGCCGACGTAGTGAAAGTTCCCGGGTACGAAGTCTTTGCCGCTGACAGCGTCATGCCATGTCGCTGAGTTCTTGTAACGGCCCCTGGTGTGGACGGCATCGAATGACCAATTCTCCCGTTCGATGGGCAGGAAGTCTCCCTTTTCGACGAGCAAGACGCGAGCACCGGACTGACGAAGTGCGTAGGCCAGTGAGGCTCCTCCCATACCTGACCCGATTACGGCGATATCCGTGCGAAGAGTCTCAGGCGGGTTCTCGATGACGTAGCGCCTGATCGCAGCGGTTGGAATGGCCATTCGTCACTCCCTTGGCAAGTTCTACTCCGAGCCTAAACGTGCTGTTGCTCCGCCATCAACGACGAGTACGGACCCGGTGATGAACCGTGCGTCGTCGCCGACCAAAAAAGAGACGGCCCCCGCGACGTCGCTTGGCTGGCCGATGCGGCGCAGCGCGGTGCGCTCGCGCAGGACATTTTTTCGTTCTTCCGCCGCCGCTTCGCCCCAGCGCGCGAACCCCTCTCTGAGCTTGGCCGTGTCGATTGCCCCCGGAGCGACCGCGTTCACCCGGATCTCTGGGCCGAGGTCCAATGCGGCGGATCGCACCCACCCCTCCAAGGCCGCCTTGGTTGCGGCATATGCCGTGAGCCCTCCCGTTGTCGCTCTCCCGTGCACGCTGCTGACAACAACGATGGAGCCTCCATTCGCGGCCAGACTTCGGCGGGTACCCGAGACCAGCATATCCACAGCGAGGAGATTGACCTTCAGCGTTTCCGACCACTCGGAGATGCTGGTGTCCCCTGCACCCGCAAGAGGTTGAACGGCGGCGTTGTGGATTACGGCCTTGAGTTCGTGCTCGTGAGACAGC
>JAULZA010000028.1:0-2711 GCA_032117575.1 Mycolicibacterium sp. | reverse complement strand
TCGGGCGGCAGTGTGCGGCTGTCGGTGGGCGTCGATGCAGAAGGGGCCTGGGCGCGAGTCGACGACACCGGGATGGGCATCGATGCCGCGGATTTACCACGGGTGTTCGACGTCGCCTACCGCGGGTCGAATGATCGCGTCCCACGGGATGATTCATCGCTGCCGAGCGGCTCAGGGCTGGGACTGGCGATCGCCGCCGGCCTGGTGCGCGCGCACCGCGGCACGCTGTCCGCGCACAACCTGGACAACGGCGCGCGGTTCGAGGTTCGGCTGCCGCTGGCGGCGGAGTAGGCCACCCGGGGTGAGCTTCAGTCGTCGAGCGTTGCGGACAGCCGCTCGGCGGCGTTGACGTAATCGGAGATGAATTCCAGCACCACCTCGCGGGCCGGTTTGACCTTGTTCATCAGCCCCACACCCTGGCCGACGAAGTAGGTCGCCAGCGCCTGTGCGCCCGGATGGCCGTTCTGGGCCAGCTTGTCGATGCGGCGCAGCGCGGGCTCGGCGATCATCGCCTGAAGAGGCAGCGGAAGGGGCTGGCGCCCACCGGGGTTGGGGGCCCAGGCGTCGGTCCAGTCCGAGCGCAGCTGCCGTGACGGCTTACCGGTGCGGCCGGCCGAGCGGACGGTGTCCCGTGAGGAGGCGGCGAGCATCTTCTGCTTGGTGTGCGGGGCGGTCTCGGCTTCCTCGGTCGTCAGCCACACCGAGCCGGTCCACGCGCCGGCCGCACCCATGGCCATACACGCGGCCATCTGCCGACCGGTCACAATGCCGCCGGCCGCGAGCACCGGAATGTCGGAGGCGCCCGGGATCGCCGAGATCGCCTCCAGCACTTCGGGAATCAGCACCAGCGTCGACACCTCGCCGCAGTGCCCGCCCGCCTCAGTGCCCTGGGCGACGATGAGGTCGACACCCGCGTGCACCTGTTTGATGGCGTGCTCCTTGGCGCCGACCAGCGCAGCCACCGGGATGCCGCGCTCCTTGCCGGCCGCGATCATGTAATCCGGCGGCACCCCGAGTGCGTTGGCCATCATCGTGATGGGATGGCGCAGCGACACCTCGAGAAGGCTCTGCCCGGTGTCACCGGACAGAGCCGAGGCGGCCGTCCGCAGCTCCTCGACCTCGATGCCGTGGTCGGCCATCAGCGCGCTGATGAACTCGCGGTGCTCGGCGGGGATGCGGTCGGCCAGTTGGGCGGTGCTCAGGTTCTCGCCCTTGCCCTCGAATTTGGCCGGGACGATGATGTCGACGCCGTAGGGCTTGCCGTTGACATGCTCGTCGATCCAGCAGAGTTCCTTCTCCAGCTGATCCGGCGTGAACGCCACGCCGCCCAGCACGCCGAAACCGCCGGCCCCGGAGACCGCGGCGACGACGTCGCGGCAGTGGCTGAACGCGAACAGGGGGAACTCGATGCCGTAGGTGTTACAGATATCGGTCTTCACCCACCCAGTATGACGCTGGCGATGACTCGGCCCTGGGGGGCAGGTCACCAGGGTGAAACCCTGCCGTGCGAACCACTGACTCTCGGCGCGGGTGGAGCCGTCCGCCGCACCCCCAGCGCGCGCAACGCCGGCGATCACGGTCGACATAGTGGGGCACTAGGCTGCCGGACGTGGTCCGGATCAGCGTCGCGTTGGCACTCGGCGTCGTCGCCGGAATCTCAGTCGGCGTTCTTCGCGGCGAATGGCACTACTCCTTCGCCATCGGATGGATCGTCGCCGCCGGTGTGTATCTGGTGTGGACGTGGATGTTGCTGTTCGGATTGGATGCCGACCAGACCGCCGAGCATGTCCGCAAGCGGCGCGAGGACGGCACCCCCCTGGTGTCGCACGTGGTCGTCCTGCTCGCCAGCGGCGCCGGACTGGCCGGGGTGGGCTATCTGCTGGCGGCGACCGACGACGGACAGCGCCGCATCGGCGAGGCGCTGATCGGGATTCTCAGCGTCATCGCGTCCTGGTTCGCCATCCACACCACGTTCACCCTGCGCTACGCCACGCTGTTCTACACCGAGCCCCGGCACGACCCCGACGCCGACCCCGTCTCCCGAGCCATCGACTACCACCAGTCCAGGCAGCCCTGCTACAAGGATTTCGCCTACCTCGCCTTCACCGTGGGGATGACCTACCAGGTTTCCGACACCGATCTCGGCAGTGCCCGCATCCGCGGATCGGTGCTGGGGCACGCGCTGGTGTCCTTCCTGCTGGGCGCCGTCGTCCTGGCCAGCACCATCAACCTCGTCCTCGCGCTGGCGGGTCACTGATGGCCACTGTCGCGCAGTGGATCTCAGGCGCCCGGCCCCGCACCCTGCCCAACGCGATCGCCCCGGTGATCGCCGGGACCGGTGCGGCCGCATGGCTGCACGCCGCGGTGTGGTGGAAGGCGCTGCTGGCACTGGCGGTCGCGCTGTCGTTCACCGTCGGGGTGAATTACGCCAACGACTACTCCGACGGCATCCGCGGCACCGACGACGACCGTGCCGGACCGCTGCGTTTGGTCGGCGCCAGACTGGCGGCGCCGCGCGCGGTGCTGGCTGCCGCCGTCGCGGCCCTGACCGTCGGGGCCACCGCGGGCCTGGCGCTGGCCCTGAGCAGCGCGCCATGGCTCATCGCCGTCGGCGCCGGGTGCATGGCCGGCGCATGGCTCTACACCGGCGGCGCGAAGCCGTACGGCTACGCCGGGTTCGGCGAGGTGGCGGTGTTCGTGTTCTTCGGCCT
>JAULZA010000027.1:0-78497 GCA_032117575.1 Mycolicibacterium sp. | reverse complement strand
TGGCGGTTTGGTTGGCGGTGGCGAAGTTGACGGTGACCGGGGTGGTCGAGGTCTTCGACATCGTGACGGTGAAATTCAGGGTGCTGGTGCCGGTGTTGCCTTCGGTGATCGAGGTGTCGGCGATCGAGACGGTGGGAAGTGTGGTTTGCGACCGCCTCCACCAGGTGGACGCGCTTGCCGGAACGGTGCCGGCCGTCGCGCCGAAACTGAAGATCCTCTGAATTTCAGTCCTGATCAATGCCAGTACGGCCTGAAACGCTTGGATCGGTGTGGCGGGTACAGCACCGGTGCTCGCGCCGACGGGAGCGAGTCCCAGGGCTCCCTGAAGAGGGGATACCGCGCTTGCCGGCTGAGCCGGCGCGGCCGCCGCCTTGGGCGCCGCGGCCAGGGCGACCGACCGGGTGGATGACAGCGCGGCTCGCACCGTCGAAACCGTCGCGGACGAGGGCTGCTGGGTCAAGGCAGTCACGCCCGCCGCGGCGGATAGCGCCTCCGGTGTTGCGGGAACTGAAGCCGACGAACGCGGCGGTGCCTGCACCGCCGCCGCAGCACGGGCTCCTTCGGACCTGCTGAGTGAATCGATCACCGACGCTGCCGGGGCGTGCGGTTTGGCCCGCCCGGTGTTGATGCCGGTCGAGGCTGATGAATGCCTTGGGGTCGCCCGCGCGGCCGGAGTTGCGGCCCCGGTAGTCGTCGGCGTGGTCTGCGTGGTGGATCTGGTTTCGGAGGTCGAGGACTGCGTCGCCGCCGGCAGCGCGGAACCCGCAGACCCCGAATCGTCGGACGGTGCCTGCGGTGCGGATTCGGAGCCGTCGCTCGCTGAGGTCGTCGGATCTTTGGGAGCGGCCACCGTGGTGGCCGAGCGCCGCGGTGACGCGGGGAGATCAACGGCATCCGCCTCGTCTGTGTCGGAAACCCCGCGAGTCGATCGGGAACGCTCGGATGCCGGGGAAGGAGTCCGGTCGGTGCTGTTCGGGGCAACATCAACGGAACGGGACCCCCCCGAATGCTGACCTGCCCTGGTGTTACCGGCGGACTGTGTCGTCGAGGTGTCCGACACACCCGCGTCCGCGGTATCGGCGCAGGCCACACCCGCGCTACCGACGACCACCGCGGCACCGACTCCCAGCGCGGCTGCCAGGCCCCGCACCCGACCGATGCAGGTCGCGCGGGGATTAGTCTGCGGATTCAATGAGCTATTTCGCTGCGGGTAAATTAACTGCCCGGTATTCGGCACAGGGGTATTCATCAGAGCTCCCTTAATTGCTGAGTCTGTAAGTGGGGGGTATTGGATTTAAATTACGGACGTGCTGTCATTAACGAGGGGAAACTATCCACCGACATTTCGCGTCCTGTCAAGCTCCGTGAAGATCTATTTTCTTTTGCGGCGAAGGCCCTCGGCGGTTCATCGCGGAATCGCCGCCACGGTGCGAGTGCGGCTAGGGGACACGTGAATCTGCAGTTCAAGGCGATATCGGCGGCTGACCGCCGCGTTGACCGCCGCTCGCGGCCGGGCCGCTTTTCGGGGATTGGAGTTCGGTGATTTCGGGTATTCGTAGGCAGCACGAGACGCAATTAAATAAACGAAAAGTTGCCTGTCGAATCGGCAGCGAAGTTCCGTGCGCCCAAATCGCCGATTAAAGACGTTTGGTCTTAAAATCCTCTGCGCGGCCCGTGGACGGATTCGCGTATATCGCAGAGGAATAGCGACGAGGTGGGCACGCAGACCGTCGTATTTCACTAATTTCGCACCAACCCGGCACGGTGGTGCGGCGCGGCACTGCCTCAACCGGCTAACGGCATGGTCTTAACCAATCTGCGGTCCGGCAGCGGTCAGTTCGATGCCTGAGAGCACAACGGCGCCGTCTCGCCCTGGGACAGTCACCACGCCGACGTACCGGCCGTCGGCCTGCCACGCGCTGACCCGGATCGTTTCCCCCGGGAACACCACGCCGGCGAACCGTGCGCCGTAACCCCCGACCCGGGAAGCATCACCGTCGAGCACCGCGTCGACGAGCGCCTTGCAGGTCATGCCGTAGGTGCACAGCCCGTGCAGAATCGGCCTGGGAAATCCTGCCGCCGAGGCGAATTCCGGGTCGGAGTGCAGGGGATTGCGGTCCCCGCACATCCGGTACAGCAAGGCCTGCTGCGGCAGCACCGAGATGTCGGTCTGAATGTCCGGCTCGCGATCGGGCGTCGCCACGACGGTCGACGGGCCGCGCTCCCCGCCGAAGCCGCCCTCTCCGCGGGCGAAGATCGACCGCTTGATGGTCCACAGCACGGTCCCGCCAGGGTCGGTCACCGTGGTCTCGGTGAGGATCACCGCGGCTTTGGCCTTGTCCCAGATGTCGGTGATCCGGGTGACCGCCCGCGCTGACCCACTCGGCGGCAAGGGCGCCGGGACGACGACGGCCTCGCTGGCATGGAGCACCCGGCTCAGTTCGATGTCGATGCCCGGGAAGCTCACCCGCGGCAGCTCGGTCATGTGGAAGCTGGCGGCCACGCTGCTGAACGTCGGCAGCACCTGCGGGACATTGTCGGTCAGGTAACGCAACTCCCGAGGGTCAATCGGATCGGCTCCCGCGCCCAAAGCCAAGTGATAGAGCTGCACATCACTACTGGCCCAGGAGAATTCGACGGGATCAAGCTCCGCTCCGAGCGCGGTATCCAGATCGATCGGCATCTCACGCGTTCCGGGCAAGATGCAGCGCCGCCAGGTACCCGAATGTCATGGCCGGACCGATGGTCCCGCCCGGGCCGGGGTAGGTATGCCCCATCACCGGCGCGCTGACGTTGCCGGCCGCGTAGAGGCCCTCGATCACCGAGCCGTCGTCCCGTAACGCCCGACCGTGGACGTCGGTGCTGATGCCGCCTTTGGTGCCGAGGTCACCAGGCACCAGCTTGGCGGCGTAGTACGGCGGGTGACTGATCTCGCCGAGGTTGGGATTGGGCTTGTTGGTGGGGTCGCCGTAGTAGCGGTCGTAGGCGCTCTCGCCGCGGTGGTAGTCGGCGTCGACACCACTGCGGGCGAAGCTATTGAAACGTTCTACAGTGGAACGGAATTCATCCAGCGGCATGCCGGTCTGGCGGGCTAGCTCGTCGATGGTGTCGGCCTTGACGATAACCCCGGAGTCCAGCCACTTCTTCGGGATCCGCTGACCGGGTTGCAGACCGGCGAAGATGTAGCGATCCCGGTAGCGCTGGTCGAACACCAGCCAGGCCGGTACGTTTTCGCCGGGACCGGTGCCCTGGCCGTATTCGCCGCCGTACATCCGGTGGCACGCTTCGACATACGGCATCGATTCGTTCATGAAGCGCTTGCCCGCCATGTTGACGATGATCGAGCCGGGTGAGTTCCGTTCAGACAGCGCGAACCAGGGCTTGCCCTCCAGTGGTACGGTGGGCCCCCACCAGGCATCCTCCATGAGTTCCAAAGCAGCGCCCAGTTTTTCGGCCGCGACGATGCCGTCCCCGGTGTTCGCCGCCGCGCCGACGGTCCATTCCGTGCTGATCGGCTCGCGCTGGTATTTGCGCCGCATCGACTCGTTGTGCTCGAAGCCGCCGCTGCCCAGGATCACCCCGCGGCGAGCCCGGATCAGCCGGGGCTCGTCGGACTCGGGCGCACTGGTGTCGCGGACGTAGATGCCGCGCACCACGCCGTCCTCGACGTAGAGATCGGTCAGTGCGGTGTTGAGTAGCACCGGGACGCCGGCGTCGCGCAGGCCGATGCGCAACGGCGCTATCAACGCCCGGCCCATCCCGACGAGGTTCTTGCCGCGCGCGTTGGCCAACGCGCTGCGTGCGCCCACCTTCAGGCTGCGCAGCACCCCGCGCGGATGGCGCTTCATCTGGTTGAGCCGCACGTAATCCTGCTGCATCACCACGACGTTGAGCGGAACCTTCCCGTAGGCGGGCTCCAGGCCGGCCTCATCAGGCCCGAGTTTCTTGGCGTCGAACGGCAGCGGTTCGATCGAACGGCCCCCGGCCCGGCCACCCGGCTGCTCGGGGTAGTAGTCGGAGTAGCCGGGGACCCAGCACATCCTCAGCGGCGTGTGGGCCAAGACGAACGAGAGCATCTCCGGGCTGTGTTCGAGGTAGGCGTCGATCTTCTCGGGCGGCACGATGTCGCCGACGATGCTGCGCAGGTACGTGCGGGCGGCGTCTTTGGTGTCGGTGACGCCGTCGCGCTTGAGGATCTCGTTGTTGGGAATCCATACCCCGCCGCCGGAACGGGCCGTCGACCCGCCGAAGTGGGCGGACTTCTCCACGACTACCGCGGATAATCCCTGATGGGCAGCGGTCAGAGCGGCGACCATGCCGGCCGCGCCGCTTCCGGCCACGACGACGTCAAACTCCTGGGCAGTCATACTAGAACACGTTATAGAATCGCCCCGTGCGGGCGCTACTGACGTCCTGCTGACATCGACGAGGGGACTTGCGGGGAATGCTGAGTAGCGCAACTCGTGCCGAACTCGCCGCTGAGCTCGCCGAAGCGGAACGGACCCGGGCGCCCCTGAACCCGTTGACGGCAGGTCACCCGGGTATCGACGTGGTGGACGCCTACGAGATCCAGCTGATCAACATCCGGCAGCGGGTGGCCGAGGGAGCTGTAGTCGTCGGCCACAAGGTCGGTCTGTCGTCGAAGGCCATGCAGCAGATGATGGGCGTCGACGAACCCGACTACGGGCATCTACTCGCCGACATGGAGGTTTTCGAAGACGTGCCGGTCGAGGCCTCGAGATACCTCTACCCGCGGGTCGAGGTCGAGGTCGGTTTCCTGCTCGCCGACGACTTGCCCGGCGCTGGCTGCACCGAGGACGACGTGCTCGCGGCGACCGCCGCCTTCGCCCCGGCCATCGAGCTGATCGATACCCGGATCAAGGACTGGAAGATCGGCCTGTGCGACACCATCGCTGATAACGCGTCCTCGGCCGGGTTCGTGCTCGGGCCGCAGCGGGTGTCGCCCAAGGACGTCGACATCACCGGTATCGACGCGGTGCTCATCCGAAACGGCGAGGTGGTGGCGGAAGGCCGCAGCGACGCCGTACTGGGCAACCCGGTCACCGCGGTGGCCTGGCTGGCCCGCAAGGTAGACAGCTTCGGCGTCCGGCTGAAGGCCGGCGACATCGTGCTACCTGGATCCTGCACCCGTGCCTTCGACGCCCGGCCCGGTGACCAGTTCATCGCCGACTTCACCGGCCTGGGGTCGGTCCGACTATCGTTCCGGTAAGGGAGAAGCCCAGTGGCTCAGAAGAAGTCGGTCGCCATCGTCGGCTCGGGCAACATCAGCACCGACCTGATGCACAAGCTGCTCCGGTCGCAGTGGCTAGAGCCGCGCTGGATGATCGGCATCGACCCCGACAGCGAGGGCCTGGCCCGCGCCCGCCAGCACGGTCTGGAGACCAGTCACCATGGCGTCGACTGGCTGCTCGAACAGTCCGAGAAACCTGACATGGTGTTCGAGGCCACCTCGGCCTATGTGCACAAGGCCGCCGCGCCGCGCTACGCCGCGGCCGGGATCACCGCGATCGACCTCACTCCGGCCGCTGTCGGGCCGGGGGTGGTGCCGCCGGCCAACCTCACTGAGTATCTCGTCGCCCCGAACGTCAACATGGTCACCTGCGGCGGCCAGGCGACCATCCCGATTGTCTACGCGGTATCGCGGGTCACCGACGTGCCCTATGCGGAGATCGTCGCTTCGGTGGCCTCGGTATCCGCCGGCCCGGGTACCCGGGCCAACATCGACGAGTTCACCAAGACCACCAGCGCCGGAGTGCAGACCATCGGCGGCGCCGCCCGGGGCAAGGCCATCATCATCCTCAACCCGGCCGATCCGCCGATGATCATGCGCGACACCATCTTCTGCGAGATCCCCGAGGAAGCGGACCACGACGCGATCACCGCCTCGATCCGCGACGTGGTGGCCGAGGTGCAGACCTATGTGCCCGGCTACCGGCTGCTCAACGAGCCGCAGTTCGACGGCCCGTCGGTGGTCAACGGGGGCCGGCATGTGGTGACCACGTTCATCGAGGTGGCAGGCGCTGGGGACTATCTGCCCCCGTATGCGGGCAATCTGGACATCATGACCGCGGCGGCCACCAAGGTCGGCGAGGAGATCGCCAAACAATCCATGGATGAGCGCTTGCGCGAAGACCAGACCAGAACAGCTCGCGGAGGGACACGATGAGCGCTCACATCTGGGACATCCGAATCACCGACACGTCGTTGCGGGACGGTTCACACCACAAACGCCACCAGTTCACCAAAGAGGAAGTGCAGAGCATCGTCGCGGCGCTGGACGCCGCCGGGGTGCCGGTGATCGAGGTGACCCACGGCGACGGTCTCGGCGGCTCCAGCTTCAACTACGGCTTCTCCAAAACCCCTGAGCAGGAACTGATCAAGCTCGCCGCCGAGACCGCCACCGAAGCGAAGATCGCCTTCCTGATGCTGCCCGGGGTGGGCACCAAGGACGACATCCGCCAGGCCCAGGACAACGGCGGGTCCATTTGCCGGATCGCCACCCACTGCACCGAGGCCGACGTCTCCATTCAGCACTTCGGGCTGGCCCGCGAACTCGGCCTGGAAACCGTCGGGTTCCTCATGATGGCCCACACCATCACGCCGGAGAAGCTCGCCAAGCAGGCCCGGATCATGGCCGACGCCGGCTGCCAGTGCGTCTACGTCGTCGACTCCGCCGGTGCGCTGGTGCTCAGCGACGTCGCCGACCGGGTGTCGGCACTGGTCGGGGAATTGGGATCGGATGCTCAAGTCGGTTTTCATGGCCACGAGAACCTCGGCCTGGGCGTAGCCAACTCGGTGGAGGCCGTGCGGGCCGGGGCCAAGCAGATCGACGGCAGCTGCCGCCGCTTCGGGGCCGGTGCCGGCAACGCCCCGGTCGAGGCGCTCATCGGCGTCTTCGACAAGATCGGTGTCAAGACCGGGATCGATTTTTTCGACATCGCCGACGCCGCAGAAGAAGTCGTCGCCAAGGCCATGCCCGCCGAGTGCTTGCTGGACCGCAACGCGCTCATCATGGGCTACTCCGGCGTCTACTCCAGCTTCCTCAAGCACGCCATCCGCCAGTCCGAGCGTTACGGGGTGCCGGCCCACCAACTGCTGCACCGGGCCGGACAGCGCAAACTCATCGGCGGCCAGGAGGACCAGCTCATCGACATCGCCCTGGAAATCCAGCGCGAGCAGAACGACCGCGACCGGGATCAGTCCTGACGACACCTGATCGGGCCCGCGCCCAAACGATCCTCGAACAACTCGCCGGGGACGGCGCCACGCTGCGCGACGACCAGTGGACCGCAATCGAAGCCCTTGTGGTGCAACGACGCCGGGCCCTGGTGGTGCAGCGGACCGGCTGGGGCAAGTCAGCGGTGTACTTCATCGCTGCCAAGCTGCTCCGCGAACAGGGCCGCGGCGCCACCGTGATCGTCTCGCCGCTATTGGCGCTGATGCGCAACCAAGTGGCCGCCGCTCAGCGCGCCGGGGTGCGCGCGGCCACCATCAACTCCGGCAACGTCACCGAATGGGAGGACGTCCACCGCCAGGTCGCCGACGGCGACGTCGATGTGCTGCTGGTGAGTCCGGAGCGGTTGAACAATCCCGAGTTCCGCGACAACGTCCTGCCCGCGTTGGCCGCCGACGCCGGCCTGGTCGTGGTCGACGAAGCCCACTGCGTATCGGACTGGGGCCATGACTTCCGGCCGGACTACCGCCGCATCCGCACGCTGATCGCCGAACTGGGCGCCGGTACGCCCGTGCTGGCCACCACAGCCACCGCCAACGACCGGGTGGTCGAGGACATCGCCGCGCAACTCGGCGTCGGCGAAGCCGACACGACGAACCCCAGTGGCGAAGCCGACACGACGAACCCCAGTGGCGAAGCCGACACGACGAACCCCAGTGGCGAAGCCGACACGACGAACCCCAGTGGCGGCGCCGACACCCTGGTGCTGCGCGGCGGTCTGGACCGCCAGTCCCTGCACCTGTCTGTCGTGCGGATAGCCTCGGCGGCACAGCGGGTGGCCTGGATTGCCGCACAACTGAATTCGCTCGACGGCTCCGGCATCATCTACACGCTGACCGTCGCCGGCGCCCGGGATCTGGCCGCGCTGCTGCGGGACTTCGGCCACGACGTCGCGGCCTATACCGGGGCCACCGATCCGGCCGAGCGCGAGCAACTCGAAGCCGACCTGTTGGGCAACCGGGTCAAGGCCCTGGTGGCGACGTCCGCCCTCGGAATGGGATTCGACAAACCCGACCTCGGCTTCGTCATCCATCTCGGGGCGCCGTCGTCTCCGATCTCTTACTACCAGCAGGTGGGCCGCGCGGGCCGGTCCACCGCACAGGCCCAGGTGATCCTGCTGCCCGGTCGTGAGGACGCCGATATCTGGCGTTACTTCGCCTCGGTCGCTTTCCCGTCAGAACCCATGGTGCGCAGGGTGATCGACGTCCTCGACGCCGATCGTGCGCAGTCGACCGCGGCGCTGGAACCGCTGGTCGATCTTGGCCGGTCCCGATTGGAGATGGTGCTGAAGGTGCTCGACGTCGACGGGGCGGTACGGCGGGTGAAAGGCGGCTGGATCAACACAGGCCAGCCGTGGATCTACGATGAGGCCCGCTACCGCAGACTCGATGAGGCCCGCCGTCGTGAACAGCAGGCGATGCTCGATTACGAGGTCACCGACGGGTGCCGGATGGCTTTTCTGCGAGCACAGTTGGACGATCCCGAACTGGCCGAGGGTGAGCGCTGCGGCCGCTGCGACAACTGCGGAGGGGCCAGTCCCGCTGCGGACGTGGCGGCCGCCACCGTCGACGCCGCCGAACAGCGGTTGCGCCGGCCCGGGATAGAGATCAGCCCCCGCAAACAGTGGCCCACCGGAATGGCGAAATTGGGCCTCGAACTCAGCGGCCGGATCACCGATGGACCGGTTCCCGGACGAACCATCGGCCGGCTCACCGATCTCGGATGGGGAACACGGCTGCGGCGATTGCTCGACGAGCCGGACCAGCCCGTCCCCGGTGAGGTGCTCAAGGCCGCCGTTGCCGTGTTGGCCGATTGGAACTGGACGACGCGGCCCGTCGCCGTGATGGGCATCGACTCGTCCACGCATCCGCTGCTGATCGGTTCGCTGGTCGACGGCCTGGCCGAGTTGGGCCGGCTCACCAACCTCGGCACGCTGTGCTACCGCCCCGGCCGCCGTCCGGTGACGGCAGCCAACTCCGCCTACCGGGTGGCCGCGCTGTCCGGCGCGTGGTCCGAACCGGAGATCACCGGCGTCACGGGGCCGGTGCTGCTGATCGACGACATTACCGACACCGGATGGACCATGACGATGGCCGCGCGAGTGCTGCGGCAAGCAGGTGTCGGCGAAGTGCTTCCCTTCGCCTTGGCCAGCACCAACTGAGGCGGTTGACGACCCACTAGAACAGGTTCTAAATTCCCTGAAAGGAGGTCCGTTGCCGATGTACGCACAGCCGCTGCTGGACGCCATCGCCGAGGCCGAGCAACTCGTTCGCGATGCCCCACACATCGACACCGAAGCCGACCTGCTGGAAGGGCTGCAGTACCTGGCCTGGGGCATTGCAGCGTGCACGCACATCGCCTTCGATTACGACCGCGACCATCCCTTCCTGCAGTCCGGCACCGGACCATTCACCAAAATGGGCCTGGACAATCCCGACACCCTGTACTTCGGCACCCGGGTGCAGGCCGGCCGCGAGTACGTCGTGACCGGAACGCGAGGCACCACAACGGATCTGAGTTTCCAGCTGCTCGGCGGGGAGTACACCGACGCGGGCGTGCCCGACAGTGAGACGGCGTTCGACGACCGTAAGCTCGACATCGCCGCGGACGGGACGTTCGAATGGCGGTTCACACCGGCAGCAAACGCTCAGTTGGTTATCCGCGAGGTCTACAACGACTGGTCGGCCAGACGGGGGACGGTCACCATCGCGCGCACCGACACCGCCGGGACCGGGCCGCCGCCGCTGACCAGAGAACTCATCGAGAAGCGCTGGTCCGTAGCGGGTAAGCAGCTTGTGCAGCGAGTCCGGACGTGGCTGCAATTCCCGCAGTGGTTTTACCTGAATCTCCCGGTCAACACCATGGTGCCGCCGCGGCTCACCCCCGGGGGGCTGGCCACCCAGTACTCCTCGGCCGGTCACTTCGAGCTGACGCCCGACCAGGCACTGCTGATCAGCCTGCCGATGACCGACGCGCCCTACCTAGGATTTCAGCTGGGCAGCCTTTGGTACATCTCGTTGGACTACATCAACCACCAGACATCGCTGAATGGCACTCAGGCCCAGGGAGATCCGGACGGCAAGATCCGCATCGTGGTGGCCGACCGCCACCCAGGTGTGACGAACTGGGTGGAGACCACCGGCCACCGGAAAGGGATTCTGCAGTTCCGTTGGCAGCGGGTGTCGCGCCCACTCAGCGACGCCGACGGACCGACGGTCGAACTCGTCAATATCTCCGATGTTCCGGCGCGCCTGCCGTTTTACCGGGACAACAGGATTTCCGACGACGACTGGCGGGCGCGGATCGCACTGCGGCAGAAACAGATCGCCGAGAGAATGGTGGGCTGAGGAGATGGCCGGCATGCTGGACAACAAGGTGGTGGTGATCAGCGGCGTCGGCCCGGCGCTGGGCACTACGCTGGCCCGCCGCTGTGCCGAGGCCGGAGCCGATCTGGTTCTGGCGGCGCGAACCGCCAGCCGACTCGACGACGTCGCCGGACAGGTCAGGGCGCTGGGCCGGCGGGCGCTGGCGGTCTCCACCGACATCACCGACGACGACCAGGTCGACAATCTGGTGCGGCGCAGCCTCGACGAGTACGGCAGGGTTGATGCGCTGATCAACAACGCATTCCGGGTACCGTCGATGAAGCCGCTGGCCGACACGACGTTCCAGCACATCCGTGACGCCATCGAATTGACTGTTCTGGGGGCGTTGCGGCTGATTCAGGGCTTCACCCCGGCGCTGGCGGAGGCCGATGGTTCGGTGGTCAATGTCAACTCGATGGTGATCCGGCACTCGCAGCCCAAGTACGGTGCCTACAAGATGGCCAAATCGGCGCTGCTGGCCATGTCCCAGTCGTTGGCCACCGAACTCGGCGACAAGGGCATCCGCGTCAATTCCGTTGCTCCGGGCTACATCTGGGGGGAGACGCTCAAGAGCTACTTCAACCACCAGGCCGGCAAGTACGGCGCCACTGTCGAGCAGATCTACGCCGCGACCGCCGCCCAGTCCGACCTCAAGCGGCTGCCGACCGAGGACGAGGTGGCTTCGGCCATCCTGTTTCTGGCCAGCGATCTGTCCAGCGGGATCACCGGCGTGACCCTGGACGTGAACTGCGGGGAGTACAAAATATGACACCCCGTACCGATGTCGGCACCGTCGAGGATCTGAAGGCGTCGGCGGTGAGGACCGTGGGCCTCGGCGACTTCGGCAGCGACGACGACAACTACTCCGAAGCGCTGTCGGTGCTGCTGGAGTCCTACCGGCGCGAGGCCGATTTCACCGAACTGGGCAGCAAGATGTCCCGGTTCTTCCTGCGCAACGCACTGGTGGCCCGCCTGCTCAGTGAGGCGTCCTGGAAGCAGCACCCGGGTCACGTCGACGTGCCGATCACCGCGCCGATGTTCGTCACCGGCCTGCCCCGCACCGGGACCACCGCACTGCACCGTCTGCTGTGCGGCGACCCCAGGCACCAGGGACTGGAGTTGTGGCTGGCGGAGTTTCCCCAGCCGCGTCCACCGCGTGAGACCTGGCCGCAGAACCCGGTCTTCGTCGAACTGCAGTCCCGGTTCGCCAAGGCGCACAAAGAGAATCCGGATTACACCGGCCTGCACTTCATGACCGCCGACGAGGTCGAGGAATGCTGGCAGCTGCTGCGCCAGTCGGTGCATTCAGTGTCCTACGAGACACTCGCCCACGTGCCCACCTACGCGCAGTGGCTGGCCCAGCAGGATTGGACCAAGCCCTATCAGCGGCACCGCAGAAACCTCCAGCTGATCGGACTGAACGATCCCGAGAAGCGTTGGGTTCTCAAAAATCCCAGCCACCTGTTCGCCCTCGACGCACTTTTAGCCACCTACCCGGATGCCTTGGTCATCCAGTGTCACCGGCCGGCCGAGACCATCATGGCGTCGATGTGCTCACTGGCCCAGCACACCACGGCGGGCTGGTCGGACACCTTCGTCGGCGCCACCGTCGGCGCCGATTCGCTGGACACCTGGTCACGCGGGCTGGAGCGCTTCAACGCCGTCCGTGCCACCGCCAACCCGGCGCAGTTCTGCGACGTCGATTACGCCGAGCTGATCGCAGACCCGATGGCCACGGTACGAAACATGTACTCGCACTTCGGGATCGAGCTGACCGACGCCGCTCATGACGCCATCCGGGCCACCGACGAGGAGAGCAAACAGGGCCCGCGGGCACCTAAACACACCTACTCGCTGGCCGACTACGGCCTGACCGAGGACCAGGTCAGGGAGCGGCTCGCCGGCCTGTAGCCTCCCCGGGTCAGCCGTCACCCGGGGCCGGGGCGCTGGAATACTCCTCCAAGCACCCCTCGGCCACAGCATGTTTGATGCTGTCGGACAACCGCGGACATGACGGCACCTGGGCGCTGCTGCTGCCGCCGGCGCGGATCTCGGCGAAGTAGGCGCACCGCCCCGATGCGGCGGCGTTCCACTGCACCGCGGTGTAGGGCGCCCCCAGTTTCTTCACCTGCACCGAGGCATGGCAGAACCGGCAGTCCACCTCGGCCAGCCCGGCGGTGAGGTAGCGCTCGCGGTCGCGGCGGGTAGCCTCGTGCACGGCTGCCGCCCGGGCGGGGTCGTTGGCGAAATCCGGTGCCTTCGACCAGGTTCCAACGTCATCGCCATCGCCGGGGCGGTGGTCGTCGCCGTGCGGGCCGTGCAGCAGCAGCATCGAGCGCGCCAGTTCGTCGACGTCGGGCTGCTGCTTATCGGTCATGGCGTCGGCTGCCCGGCCTCACGCTGGGCGGCTTGCCGGCGCAGGTTCTCCTCCACCTCGACGTGCCACTTCTCGTTGGCCTTGGTGGTGTCGACCTCGAGCTCGAACCGGTCGGTCATGTCCGGGGTGACGTCGGCGACGTCGACGTAAAACTGCTGATACCAGCGGCGCATCTGGTAGACCGCGCCGTCCTCCTCCACCAGCAGCGGGTTCTCGATACGGGTCTTGTGCTTCCAGATCTCGACGTCCTGCAGGAACCCCTTGCTCACCCCCTTGGTCATCTCGTGCGAGAGCCGCTGCACCAGTGACTCGTCGAGCCCCTTGGGCTTCTGCACCATCACGCCCCACTGCAACATGAAGGAGTCCTGCGTGACGGGGTAGTGGCAGTTGATCAGGATGGTCTCGGCCTTGAAGTCGCCGTAGGTGTTGTGCAGCCAGTTGATCATGAACGACGGCCCGAAGTAGCTGGCCTCCGAATCCAGATGCGACTCGCCGTAGGCGGTGCCCATCCCGCCGACGTCGGGCCGTCCGACGTTGTGCAGGTACTGCGTGGCGATTTGGCCTTCAAAGACGTTCTTGAAGTACGTCGGCAGACCGAAATGGATGTAGTAGAAGTGCGCCATGTCGGTGACGTTGTCGACGATCTCGCGGCAGTTCGAGCCCTCGATGAGCATCGTGTTCCAGTTCCAGTCGGTCCACTCGCCGCTGGACCACTCCGGGATTTCCGGGATCCGGACTTCCGGCTGCGGCGGGTTGCCCTCGTGGTCATGCCAGACGAACAGCAGTCCGCCGCGGACATCGGTGTGCCAGGAGCGGGTCTTCGCCAGCTTCGGTGTGCGCTTGGCGTAAGGCACCAGCTTGCAGCGTCCGTCGCCGCCCCAGCGCCAGTCGTGGAACGGGCAGGCGACCTGGTCTCCCTTGATGGTGCCCTGCGACAGGTCACCGCCCATGTGCCGGCAATACGCGTCGAGCACGTGCAGGTTGTTCTCGGAGTCGGCGAAAACGACGAGCTTGGTGCCGAACGCGTGGATCGGGTGCGGCTGACCGTCCAGATAGGTCTGCACTAGGCCCAGGCAGTGCCAGCCGCGGGCGTACCGGTCCGGCAGGGTGCCGGTGTCGATTTCGCGAATGTCGGTGGTCATGTGGCCCCTCCGCCGTGTGTCCCTAACTAGAACACGTTACAGTTTTACTACGGCGCTGCGCAATGTCAGCCGGCCGTCGACGTGGATTTCCGCGGCTTTTGCCGAAAGTCGGTGGCGTTCGGTCAGCTAGCCACAGCGTAGGGGCAACTGGGGTATATATGGCCGATGCCGATGTACTCCTTCGAAGGCCGGTCGCCAAAGGTCGACCCCACCGCTTTCGTCGCACCCACCGCCGTCCTCGTGGGGGACGTCACCGTGGAGGCCCGGGCGTCGGTGTGGTTTAACGCAGTGCTTCGCGGGGACTACGCCCCGGTGGTCATCCGGGAGGGCGCCAACGTCCAGGACGGCTCAGTGTTACACGCACCGCCCGGAATTCCCGTCGATGTCGGGCCCGGTGCGACGATCGCGCACATGTGCACCATTCACGGCGCGCACATCGGCGCCGAGGCACTGATCGCCAACCACTGCACCGTGCTGGACGGTGCGGTGATCGGTGCGCGAACGCTGGTCGCCGCCCATTCATTGGTGGTCGGCGGCACCCAGATTCCGCCCGAGGTGGTGGTCACCGGCGCACCGGCCAAGGTCAAGGGGCCGATCGAGGGAACGCGTTCAGAGATGTGGGTGAACGCCAACCCACAGGCTTACCAGGAGTTGGCACAGCGGTATCTGGTCGGACTCGGCCACCTGGACTCCGAACCGGATCAAGGCTTGTCGGAGCCGACCACCCACATCGAGTAGTACTGGGAGCCGCCGCCGTAGGCGTGGCCCAACGCCTTACGCGCGCCCGGCACCTGATGCTCGCCGGCCTTGCCCATCACCTGCATGGCGGCTTCGGCGAAGCGGATCAGGCCGGACGCTCCGATCGGGTTGGACGACAGCACGCCTCCGGACGGGTTCACCGGAATCCTGCCGCTGATCGCCGTCTCGCCCGCTTCGGTGAGTTTCCAGCCCTCGCCCTCGGGGGCGAAGCCGAGGTTTTCCAGCCACATCGGCTCGAACCAGGAAAAGGGAACATAGATTTCGGCAACGTCGATCTCGTCGATCGGGTTGGCGATCCCGGCGTCTCTCCACAACGCCGCGGCGGCGTCCCTCCCGGCTTGCGGGTTGACCTGGTCGCGACCGGAATAGGCAATAGGCTCGGTCCGCAACGCGGTGGCGTGGACCCACGCCACCGGATGGCCGTCGGCCACCCGCCTGTCGGCGCTGTTCTCGTCACCGATCACGATGGCGGCCGCGCCGTCGGAGGACGGGCAGGTTTCGTCGAAACGAATGGGGTCCCACAGCATCTGGGAGGACATCACCTTCTCCAGGGTGATGTCGGGCTGGTGCAGGTGCGCCAGCGGATTTCTGGCGCCGTTGAGTCGATCCTTGACCGCCACCATCGCGCCGATATGCGCCGGCGCGCCCGAGCGGCGCATGTAGGCACGGATGTGGGGGGCGAAATAGCCGCCCGCGCCGGCCCCGACCGGCTTGGTGAACGGGACTGGAATGGACAGTGCCCACATCGCATTCGATTCCGACTGCTTCTCCCAGGCCACCGCCAGCACCCGCCGGTACTTGCCCGACTGGACCAGGCTCGCGGCCACGACACCAGTGGAACCCCCCACCGATCCGGCGGTGTGCACCCGGATCAACGGTTTCCCGGTGGCGCCCATCGCGTCGGCCATGAACAGCTCGGGCATCATCACGCCCTCAAAGAAATCGGGTGCTTTGCCCACGACCACGGCGTCGATGTCGTCGAGGGTCGATCCGCTGTCGGCCAGGGCTCTGTCGATCGCCTCCCGGACAAGCCCGTTCATCGAGACGTCGGTCCGCTTGGCGACGTACTTCGTCTGCCCGGTGCCCAGCACCGCGGCCAGATGCTTCTCAGCCATCTGCGCCACTCCTCCGCATCGCTCGTACCTCGCTCTGCATCGTCGTCGGCGCGCCATCTGCGCCACTCCTCCGCATCGCTCGTACCTCGCTCTGCATCGTCGTCGGCGCGCCATCTGCGCCACTCCTCCGCATCGCTCGTACCTCGCTCTGCATCGTCGTCGGCGCGCCATCTGCACCACTCCTCCGCATCGCTCGTACCTCGCTCTGCATCGTCGTCGGCGCGCCCATCAGTCCTTTCCTTCCAGCACCGCGACCAGATTCTGTTGCAGCACAGGGCCTCCAGTGGAGTGGGCGAGCACACGCTGAGCCGAACCGTCGAAGATGTGCCGGGCGGCAAAGCCGACCCGTTCCAGCCCGGTGGAGAACATCGGGTTGGCCGCCAGCGCCCCGCCGGACGGGTTGACCCTGGTGCCGGGACGGAGGCCGATCGCCTCGGTGAGGATCAGCTGCTGGTGGCTGAACGGCGCGTACACCTCTGCGATATCGATGGAGCCGGTGTCACCACCGCTCGCCGCTGTGGCACAGGCCGCCGTCGAGGGCGAGGTGGTCAAGTCCCGCGCCCCGAACACGGGAGTCTCGATTCGGTGCTCGAAACCGGTTATCCAAGCGGGTCTCTCGCGTAACTCACGTGCGCGCTCATCGGCAGCGATCACGACGACCGAGGCACCGTCGGTGATCGGTGCGATGTCGTGACGGTGAAGGGGGTCGGCGAAGAACGGCCGGCTCAGCAGTTCGTCGACGCTCGAAGCGGGCGGCTCGGAGTCGGTGCGCGGCGCGGCGGCAAGGGAGTCCAGGGCGACCTGTGCCATCTGCTGCTGGGTCCACTTTCGCGAATCCAGGCCGAGTCGGGCCTGAAGACCGGCCAGCGACACCGCATCCGGCATCAGCGGGGCGACGGTGTAGGGGTCGGTCTGCAGCGCCAGCACCCGCCGCAGGGTTCCCGCACTGGACTTGCCGAACCCGTACACCAGCGCGGTGTCCACCTGGCCGGTGAGCACCTTGATGTAGGCCTCGTAGAGGGCCCACGCCGCGTCCATTTCCACGTGCGACTCGTTGATCGGCGGGATGGCACCGATGGAGTCGATCGCGTTCAGGAACGAAAATGCCCGGCCGGCAAGATAATCGGACGATCCGGAGCACCAGAAGCCGATATCTGACTGGCTGATACCCAAATCGGCATAGACCTCGGCGAAGCACGGCATCAGCATCTCCACGCCGTTCGTGGTGCCCTCCGTCCGTCGGACGTGCGGTGCGTGCGCGAAGCCGACGACGGCCACTTCTCTGGTCATGCGGTGCTGTTCCTGTTCGCCGGTGCCGCTCTAGAGGTGGTGCTTGTAGGTGTCGTAGTCGGCATCGGGTTCACCGGTGGGCCGGAAATGGTCGATGTTGTCGATCCCGAAATCCCTTTCCCCGCTGGGCTTCCACACCGCCTCGACCCGCATCCCCATCCGGACGTCCGTCGCGTCGACCTCGGTGACCAGGTGCAGGAAGGGAATGTCGGCGCCGTCCAGCAGTACGTAGGCCGCCACGTAAGGCGGTTTGATCTTCTGCCCGGCGAACGGGATGTTGATGATCGCGAATGTGGTCACCGTTCCCTTGTCGGGAAGCTCGACGAAGTGGTCCAGTGCCCTGCCAGTGGCGGGATCGGCCTCGCGCGGAGGGAAGTAGACCTTGCCGTTCTCGCCGGCCCGCGCGCCGAGCAGAGTCCCCTGCCGCATCGCACGCAAAAAGATGCTTTCCGGCCGGGACGCGGTGTGTTGCACGGCAAGGCTGCAGGGGGACACCACCACGGTGACCGGGTCGCGCTCGTCGACCGTCTGCGCGACAGGCTCTGGCTCGTCACCGGGTACGAAGTGGGCGATGTCGGTGATGGCGCCCATCGGTTCATCGACCCAGTGGACATGCACGCGGTCTCCGGTGCCGACCTGACCGTCGACCGCGTGCAGCAATGCGGTGTCCGCACCGTCGAGAAGGATCAGCGCCCAGGTGAACGGCCGGCCCAGCGGCTGGCCTTCCAGAGGCTCGGCCTGCCAGCTCCATGACAGGACCGTTCCGACGCTGGACACCGGGACGATCTCGGTCAGCGGCGCGCACGTGACCGGGTCGTACTCGACCACGGGAACGTGCACCCTTCCATCGGAGCCGCGGATGCCCACGATGCGTCGCTCGCGCAGCGCGGTGAAGAACGCGCTCAGGGTCGGACCGACCGAACGGGTGTAGTCGAACGACAGTGTCAGCGGAGCCGAAAGCGGAGGGTCGTGGGAATCTATCAAGGCCATTAACGCCGGACTGCTCTGGCTGACGCTCACAGCATCGAGTAGAACAGGTTCTAGGAATCGTGGCAAGGATCGCGAAAGTGTCCCCTCCGAGGGGCAGGGAAGGCGGCAGTAGATGAAGCTCGGTCTGCAACTCGGATACTGGAGTGCCCAGCCGCCGACCAACCACGCCGAGCTGGTCGCCGCCGCCGAGGAGGCCGGCTTCGACACCGTGTTCACGGCCGAGGCGTGGGGCTCCGACGCGTTCACCCCGCTGGCCTGGTGGGGGCGGGAGACCAGCCGGTTGCGGTTGGGCACCTCGGTGGTGCAGCTGTCGGCTCGGACGCCGACGGCGTGTGCGATGGCCTCGTTGACTCTCGACCATCTCTCCGGCGGCCGGCACATCCTCGGGCTCGGCGTCTCGGGCCCGCAGGTCGTGGAGGGCTGGTACG
The DNA here is from genome assembly GCA_032117575.1 of Mycolicibacterium sp. Classification (GTDB taxonomy): domain Bacteria; phylum Actinomycetota; class Actinomycetes; order Mycobacteriales; family Mycobacteriaceae; genus Mycobacterium. The sequence goes on along the minus strand of JAULZA010000027.1, from coordinate 59,776 downwards.
GCCAGCGTTTCCCCAAGCCGCTGGCCCGCACCCGGGAATACATCGACATCGTCCGGCAGGTCTGGGCGCGGCAGGCTCCGGTGACCAGTGCCGGTCCGCACTACCCGCTGCCGCTGCACGGTGAGGGCACCACCGGTCTGGGCAAGGCGCTCAAACCGATCGTGCATCCGCTGCGCGCCGACATTCCGATCATGCTCGGCGCCGAGGGCCCGAAAAACATCGCACTGGCAGCCGAGATCTGCGACGGGTGGCTGCCCATCTTCTACTCGCCGCGGTTGGCCGATATGTACAACGAGTGGCTCGATGAGGGTTTCGCCCGCCCAGGCGCCCGCCGCAGCCGCGAAAAGTTCGAGATCTGCGCCACCGCGCAGGTCGTCGTCACCGACGACCGCGCGGGGACCTTCGAGCACATCAAGCCGTTCCTGGCGCTCTACATGGGCGGGATGGGTTCGGAGGACACCAATTTCCACGCCGAGGTGTACCGGCGGATGGGGTACGCCGAGGTGGTCGAGGACGTCACCACGCTCTTCCGCTCCGGACAGAAGGACAAGGCGGCGGCCATCATCCCCGACGAACTTGTGGACGACGCGGCGATCGTCGGCGACATCGACCATGTCCGAAAACAAATCGCGGTGTGGGAAGCCGCCGGGGTGACGATGATGGTTATCGGCGCCCGCAGCGCCGAGCAGATCCGGGAAACCGCGGCGCTGTTGTGACCCGAACCGTGACGTCAGCCGAGAATGTGGGCGTCACCGAACGTCATCTCGACGCGGCCCACCGAACCGGACACCATCGGTCGCCGGGGCAGGCCGAGACCGGCCAGCTCCCGGGCGTAAGGGTGGTCGCCGAGCCGCAACCGCGCGCCGCCGGGCCGCAACCGCACGTGCGAGTTCGTCATCTCCCACGGCACCTCGCGGGTGCTGCCCTCGGCGAAGGTGTAGGTGGTCAGCACCTGGGGCCGCGAGCGCAGCGACGGAACCGGCAGCGCTTTAGGAAATTCCATGCTCACGATCAGCGCGCCCCGTTCGGACACCGAGAAGCCGAAGGGGTCGGCGTCGCGAACGGTGAAGTCCGCCATGGTCTTCGGGAAACCCCAAATGGTCCGGCCCGCCTCACACGTGAAGGACTGATCGACGGGAAGGCGATGGATGAAGGCCGCCGCGCCGGCCAGCGCCCGCAGCCCGGTGGCGGACGAGCCGGGAGGGTTGACCATCACACAGGTGCCGAACTCGTTGTAGCGGCCGAGGTCGCCGTCGAAGTAGCGCGCCAGCATCAGCGTCACCACCGCACGGCCGGGACGGAATCGGCACACCTGCAGACCGCTGTAGTCGATGAGGCGCTGGGCGGCGTCGGCGGGCACCGAGAACATCGCGGTGTGCACGTCGGCGTTGCGGACCCGCACCGGCATGGTCAGCACGGTTCCGGCGATGGTGTGTTGCGCCGGCGACATACGGCCACTGTAATCGCCTGGAGGGCTTGAGACGATGACTGTCAGACCGGATGTGGACCTGACCGACGGCGCCTTCTTCGCCGACGGCGGCGCCCGCGCGGCCTACCGCTGGATGCGGGCCAACGAACCGGTGTTCCGCGACCGCAACGGACTGGCGGCGGCGTCGACCTACCAGGCGGTGCTCGACGCCGAGCGTCATCCCGAGGTCTTCTCCAACACCGGCGGCATCCGGCCCGACCAGCCGGCGATGCCGTACATGATCGACATGGACGATCCCGCACATCTGTTGCGGCGCAAGCTTGTCAACGCCGGCTTCACCCGCAAGCAGTTGATGGACAAAGCCGCCGGCATCGAGACGCTGTGCGACACCCTGATCGACGCGGTGTGCCAGCGGGGCGAGTGCGACTTCGTCCGCGATATCGCCGCACCGCTGCCGATGGCGGTCATCGGCGACATGCTCGGGGTGCTGCCGCAGGATCGGGGGACGTTGCTGAAATGGTCCGACGACCTGGTGTGCGGGCTCAGTGCCACCGCCGACCAGGCAGCGGTACAGGCGTTGATGGACGCCTTCGCGGGCTACACCGGCTTCGCGATGCAGTCCGCCGCGAAGCGACGCGCCGAACCCACCACTGATCTGTTCTCGATCCTGGTCAACGCGCAAGTTGACGGGCAGCGGATGACTGACGACGAAATCGTTTTCGAGACCCTGCTCATCTTGATCGGCGGCGACGAGACCACCCGCCACACACTCTCCGGTGGCGTCGAGCAGTTGCTGCGCCACCCCGACCAGTGGGGCCGGCTGGTGGCCGATCCGGGGCTGGCGCCCGGGGCCGTCGAGGAGATGCTGCGGTGGACCTCTCCGGTGAAGAACATGGCGCGAACAGTTCAGCGGGACAACGAGTTCCATGGCACGCAACTTCGCGAGGGCGAAAAGATGCTGCTGCTGTTCGAATCGGCCAACTTCGACGAATCGGTGTTCGGTGACCCGGAAAGCTTCCGCATCGATCGCGATCCCAACAGCCATTTGGCCTTCGGCTTCGGCACACATTTCTGCTTGGGCAACCAACTTGCCCGGCTTGAACTCACCACAATGCTGCGAAAGATCGTTCAGCGGCTACCCGACCTGCGCCTGGCCGACGAATTCACCGACTCCGCGCTGCCGCTGCGGCCGGCCAACTTCGTCAGCGGGCCCGAAGCCATGCCGGTGGTGTTCACTCCGACCGCGCCGGTGCTCGCGTAGCGAGCTAGCGCATCGTGAACTTGGGCGGACGTTTCTCCTTGAACGCCAGCGGGCCTTCCTTGGCGTCCTCGGACAGGAACACCTCGATACCGATCTTGGTGTCGACCTTGAACGCCTCGTTTTCGTGCATGCCTTCGGTCTCGCGGATGGACCGCAGGATGGCCTGCACGGCCAGCGGTCCGTTGGCCGCGATCACCTCGGCGATCTCTAGTGCCCTGTCGAGCGCCTGGCCGTCGGGCACCACATGCCCGATCAGCCCGATCTCCTTGGCTTCGGCGGCGGTGATGTGCCGCCCGGTCAGCAGCAGGTCACAGGCGATCGTGTAGGGGATCTGGCGCACCAGTCGCACCGCGGACCCGCCCATCGGGTACAGGCTCCACTTCGCTTCGGAGATGCCGAATTTTGCGCTCTCACCAGCCACTCGGATGTCGGTGCCCTGCAGGATCTCGGTACCGCCGGCGATGGCCGGGCCCTCGACGGCGGCGATGAGCGGCTTAGTCAGCCGGCGGCCCTTCAGCAGCCCGTCGATGCGCGACGGGTCGTAGCTGCCGTCCTTGAACGAGTCGCCCGGCGGTTTGGCGGTGGCGGCTTTGAGATCCATGCCTGCGCAGAAGTAGCCGCCGGCCCCGGTGAGGATGCACACCCGGATGTCGGGATCAGTGTCGACGCGGTCCCACGCCTCGACCATGATCGACAGCATCTCGCCGGACAGCGCGTTGCGGGTCTGGGGACGATTCATCGTCACGATCAGGATGTGCCCGCGCTGCTCGATCAGGGCGTGCGGACCGTCGACGCTCATGGTCATCCACCTTCCGTTGCTTGAGAAAAAATGTAACACGTTCTAGTTTGGGTTCCGTGGCCCTGAACATCGCTGATCTTGCCGAGCACGCCATCGACGCCGTGCCGGACCGCGTGGCCCTGATCTGCGGTGACGAGCAGATCACCTACGCCGAACTGGAGAAGAAGGCCAACCGGTTCGCGCACTACCTGATCGACCGTGGTGTGCAGAAGGCCGACAAGGTCGGTCTCTACTGCCGCAACCGCATCGAGATCGTCATCGCGATGCTCGGCATCGTCAAAGCCGGCGCCATTCTGGTCAACGTCAACTACCGCTACGTCGAGGGCGAGTTGCGCTACCTGTTCGACAACTCCGACATGGTGGCGCTGGTGCATGAACGGCAGTACGCCGACCGGGTGGCCAATGTGCTGCCCGAGACCCCGAACGTCCGGACCGTCGTTGTCGTCGAGGACGGCAGCGACAAGGACTATCGCGGTTACGGCGGCGTGGAGTTCAACCAGGCTCTCGCGCAGGGTTCCGCGGAACGCGACTTCGGTGAGCGCAGCGCCGACGACATCTACCTGCTCTACACCGGCGGCACCACCGGGTTCCCCAAAGGTGTGATGTGGCGCCACGAGGACATCTACCGGGTGTTGCTGGGCGGCACCGACTTCGCTACCGGCGAATTCGTCAAAGACGAGTACGACCATGCCAAACAGGCGGCGGCCGCTCCACCGATGACCCGCTTCCCGATCCCGCCGATGATTCACGGCGCCACTCAGTCGGCGACCTGGATGGCGCTGTTCGCCGGCCACACCGTGGTGCTGTCCCCGGAGTTCGACGCCGAGCAGGTGTGGCGAACCGTCGCCGAACACAAGGTGAACCTGCTCTTCTTCACCGGCGACGCGATGGGCCGGCCGCTGCTCGACGCCCTCGAAGGCACCATCGAGAGCCGCGACCTCTCGTCGTTGTTCCTGCTCGCGAGCACCGCCGCGCTGTTCTCGCCCAGCCTCAAGGAGCGCTTCCTCGAACTGCTGCCGAACCGGATCATCACCGACTCGATCGGCTCCTCGGAGACCGGTTTCGGGGGCACCAGCATCGTCGCCAAGGGGGCGTCCCAGGCCGGCGGCCCGCGGGTGATGATCGACAAGAACACCGTCGTCCTCGACGAAGACGGCAACGAGGTGCAGCCCGGGTCCGGTGTGCGCGGCATCCTCGCCAAGCGCGGCAATATCCCGGTCGGCTACTACAAGGACGACGAGAAAACCCGGCAGACCTTCCGTGTTTACAACGGCGTCCGGTACGCGATCCCGGGCGACTACGCGACCGTCGAATCCGACGGCACCGTAACTATGCTGGGTCGCGGTTCGGTGTCCATCAACACCGGCGGGGAGAAGGTCTACCCCGAAGAGGTGGAGTCCGTCCTGAAGGGCCACCCCGAGGTGTTCGACGCCCTCGTGGTCGGCGTACCCGACGAGCGGTTCGGTCAGCACGTCGCCGCGGTGGTGGCCCCGCGCGCAGGTACCCAGCCGACGCTGGCGGACCTGGATGCGTTCGTGCGCAGGGACATTGCGGGCTATAAGGTCCCGCGCAGCTTGTGGCTGGTCGACGAGGTCAAGCGTTCACCGGCCGGCAAGCCCGACTACACCTGGGCCAGGCAGCAGACCGAACAGCGGCCGGCCGACGAAACCAAAGGGCAGCCCTGATGCGAACCGAACTCTGTGATCGCTTCGGCATCGATTACCCGATCTTCGTCTTCACCCCCTCGGAGAAGGTGGCCGCCGCCGTCACCCGGGCCGGGGGCATGGGGGTGCTCGGCTGCGTCCGGTTCAACCAGGCCGACGAGTTGGAGTCGGTGCTGTGCTGGATGGACGACAACACCGATGGCAAGCCCTACGGGGTCGACGTGGTGATGCCGGCGAAGGTGCCCACCGAGGGCACCAGCGTGGACATCAACTCCTACATTCCGCAGTCCCACCGCGACTTCGTGGCCAAGACGCTGACCGACCTCGGTGTTCCGCCTTTGCCGGACGGCGGGGCGGGCAGCGAGGGCGTGCTCGGCTGGCTGCACTCGGTCGCCCGGTCGCACGTAGACGTGGCACTCGGTCACCGAATCAGCCTGATCGCCAACGCACTCGGCTCGCCGCCGGCGGACGTGCTGGATCAGGCACACGCCGCCGGGGTGCCGGTGGCCGCACTGGCCGGAACCGCCGACCACGCCCGCCGGCACGCCGCCAACGGGGTGGACATCGTCGTCGCACAGGGTTACGAGGCCGGCGGGCACACCGGAGAGATCGCGTCGATGGTGTTGGTGCCCGAGGTCGTTCAAGCGGTCGGTCACACGCCGGTGCTGGCCGCCGGTGGCATCGGCACCGGACAGCAGGTGGCCGCCGCACTGGCCTTGGGCGCTTCCGGGGTGTGGATGGGATCGGCGTTCCTCACCGCGACCGAATACGACCTTGGTGCCAGGGATGCCGACGGTCCGTCGGTGATCCAGCAGGCGCTGCTCGCCGCCGGGTCCAGCGACACCGTGCGCCGACGCATCTACTCCGGCAAGCCGGCCCGGCTGCTCAAAAGCCGGTGGACGGACGCCTGGGATGCCGATGGCGCGCCCGAGCCGCTGCCGATGCCCCTGCAGAACATTCTTGTCGCAGAGGCACATCAGCGGATGAGCCTGTCGAGTGATCCGACCGCGGTGGCCATGCCGGTCGGGCAGATCGTCGGGCGGATGAATGAGATCCGCCCGGCAGCGGACATCGTCGCCGAGTTGGTATCGGGCTTCGAGGCGGCCACCCGGCGGCTCGACGACATCCGCGGCGCGTGACCGGCAGAGCATTACAGTCACTGTGATGAACGGCGCGCAGGCACTCATCACCACTTTGGTCGACAACGGGGTACGGGTGTGTTTCGCCAACCCCGGCACCTCTGAGATGCACTTCGTTGCCGCGCTGGACGCCGTGCCCGAAATGCGCGGTGTGCTCACGCTTTTCGAGGGCGTGGCCACCGGTGCGGCCGATGGCTACGCGCGGATGACCGGTGATCCCGCCGCGGTTCTGCTGCATCTGGGACCGGGGCTGGGCAACGGTCTGGCCAACCTGCACAATGCCCGCCGCGCCCGGGTGCCGATGCTGGTGGTGATCGGTGACCACGCCACCTACCACAAGAAGTACGACGCGCCACTGGAGTCCGACATCGACTCGGTGGCCGGCACCGTCTCGGGCTGGGTGCGCCGGTCGGTGAACAGCGGAGACGTCGCCGGGGACGCTGTGGAGGCCATCGGCTTCGCTCGCGCCGAGCAGCGCATCGCCACGTTGATCCTGCCGGCCGACGTCTCCTGGTCCGACGGCGGACAGCTCGGTGATCACCCCGTCGCACCGCAGAAACATGAGCCCGCTGACCTCGCCGGTGTCGAAGAGGCGTTGCGCTCGGGGGAGCAGACGGTGATCCTCGTCGGCGGCGACGCCACCCGAGCCGACGGGCTCGGTGCGGCAGACCGGCTGGCGCAGCGGTTCGGTGCGCGGCTGTTCTGCGAGACGTTCCCGACCCGCCTGGAGCGCGGCGCCGGCGTGCCGGCCGCTGAACGGCTCGCGTACTTCGGCGAGGCTGCCGTGGCGCAACTGGCCGGCACCCGCCATCTGATCCTGGCCGGGGCGGCGGCGCCGGTGACCTTCTTCGGTTACCCCGGCAAGCCCAGTGATCTGGTGCCCGAGGGCGCCACCGTGTACACGATGTCCGGTCCCGTCGGCGCCGCCGCGGCGCTGACTGAACTCGCCGGCAGGTTGGCCGCGGGAGTCCAGGCGAACGTCGCCGCTGCCGGCCGCCCGGCCCTGCCGGCCGGTCCGCTGAACGTACAAACCTCCGCTGATGTCATCGGGGCTCTACTGCCGGACCGCGCCATCGTGGTCGACGAGTCCAACACTTCCGGATTGCTGCTGCCACAAGCCACCGCCGGCGCCCCGGCCCACGACTGGCTGACGCTCACCGGCGGCGCCATCGGTTTTGCGCTTCCGGTGGCGATCGGCGCCGCGCTGGCCGAGCCGGACCGGCCGGTGCTGTGCCTGGAGTCCGACGGTTCGGCCATGTACACCATCTCGGCGCTGTGGACCCATGCCCGGGAGAACGTCGACATCACCACCGTCGTCTACGCAAACCATGCCTACGACATCCTGCGTATCGAACTCCAGCGGGTCGGCGCCGCCACGGACGGCGCGCCGGCTGGTCCGAAAGCCGCGTCGCTGCTCGACTTGGCTTCGCCCACCATCGATTTCGTCCGGATCGCTGAGGGGATGGGTGTGCCGGCGCGGCGGGTGACCACAGCCGAGGAGTTGGCCGACGCGCTGCGCTGGGCCTTCGCGGAGAAGGGTCCGCATCTGATCGAAGCGGTCATGCCCTCGATGGCAGGCTAGATTCCCGGCCGGATCTCGTAGACCGGGTCCGGGCAGTCCAGCCCGTCGGCGGCCAGTCGGCGCTTGATCACCTTGAACGTTGCGGTGCGGGGCAACTCGGTGGCGACGCGCACGAAAGACGGCCACTGCTTTGGTCCGAGCTCGGTCTGCTCGCCGAGGAACCGGACGAAGGCGGCGGGATCGAAGTCGGCACCCGGGGCCAGGACTAGCGCGGCCATCACGCGGTCGCCGACGTCGGCGGGGACTCCGTAGACCGCCGCCTCCGTGACACCCGGATAGCGCAGCAGCACCCGCTCGATCGGGGCGGTGCCCAGGTTCTCCCCGTCCACCCGCATCCAGTCACCCAGCCGCCCGGCGAAATACACGTAGCCGTTCTCGTCGCGATAGGCGAGGTCGCCGCTGTGGTAGATCCCGCCGGACATCCGCTGGGCATCGGCATCGGGATCCTGGTAGTAGCCGCGGAACTGGCCGGTGCCGTGCAGGTTGACAAGTTCCCCGGCCACCCCGGGCGGGCACGGTCGTCCGGTGTCGGGGTCGAGGATGTCCAAGCCCTCCGGCAGCGCCCCCAGTGATCCCGCCGGGGCATCCGGCGTACGGGCGATGGCGATGCCGCCTTCGCTGGAGCCGAAGCCGTCGATCACCGTCACGCCGAATCGCTGGGCGAAGCGACCGATGTCCCGGGGCGCGGCCTCGTTGCCGTACATGATGCGCAGCGGATTGTCGGCGTCGTCCGGCTGCTCGGGGGTTGCCAGGATGTAGGACATCGGTTTCCCGACGTAATTGGCGTAGGTGGCACCGAACCGTCGGACGTCATCGAGGAAGCCTGAGGCGGAGAACTTGCGCCGCAACGCGATTGAGCCCTGGGCAGCCAGCGCCGGCGCCCACCCGGCCATCACGGCGTTGGAATGGAACAGCGGCATCGACAGGTAGAAGACGTCCGATGACGTCAGCCCGAGACGCTCCGCGAGCATGACTCCCGGACCGGAGACCTTCTCGTGGGTACACCGCACCGCCTTGGGCTCACCGCTGGTGCCCGAAGTGAAGATGAGCATGAACAGGTCGTCGAGGGTGACGTCGGCGAAGGTGACCGGTGCCCCGCCGAAGCTGCCGAGCTCGCCGGCGAAGTCCGCCGAATCCACGTGCAGCACCGGTGTTCCGGGCGGAGCGAAATCAGGCCCGTACACTGCCGGATCGCCCTCGGTGAGGATCAACTGGCAATCGGTGTGCTCGGCGTCGCGGCGCAGTGCCGCACCCCGCCGGGTGGGGTTGAGGCCCACCAGCACGGTGCCGCTGAGCCCGGCCGCTGCCAGCAGGGCGGCGAACAGCGGTGAATTGCCCAGCAGCACACCTACATGCGGCGGCCTGCCCGGGTCCAGCCGCGAACGCAGCAAGGCAGCGAGATCGGCGGCGGACTGAATGTGGTCGCGCCAACTCGACCACCCGTCGTCAGCCGCCACGCCGCGGTCGTCGACGTCGGCCAGCGGCTTGAGCAGATCGGCGACGGTGGGCAGCACCGGGATCAGAGTCGAACCGTCAGGCCGGTGTATCGGCCAGTTCACGGCCGATCAGCCGCAACGCGGTGGGGGCCCCGCCGAGTGCGAATTCGATCTGCTTGGCCGTGATGAAGTAGCGGTGCACCGGGTGATCCGTATCGATACCGACCCCACCGTGGACGTGGACGGCGGTGTGCGCCACCCGGTGGCCGGCTTCGGCGGCCCAGAACGCGGCGGTGGCCACCTCGATGTCAGCAGGCAGCTCTTCGGACAATCGCCAGGCCGCCTGGTCGCAAGTCAGGCGCAGGCCCTTGATGTCGATGTAGCCGTCGGCCAGTCGCTGCGACACCGCCTGGAAACTGCCGATCGGGCGGTCGAACTGCTCACGGGTGCGGGCGTATTCGGCGGTCAGTTCCAGCGCCCGCTCCAACACTCCCAGTTGATAAGCCGTCAGGCCGACGGCACGTCGGGCGGTCAGCCAGGCTGCCGCCTCGGCGTCGCCGACCACCCGGTCTGCGCCCACCTGCACGCCGGCCAGATCCAATTCGGCCGAACTGTTCTGGCCGGTGGTCTGCAATCCGATGACCGACAGCTCATCGGCGGTGACGAGGAAGACCTTTGTGCCGGAGTCTGTTTCGGCGGGGATGAGGAACGCCTCAGCCACCGGCCCGAACGGAACCTGGGTGCGGGATCCGGTCAGCCGGAACCCGTCCCGGGACGCGGTCGCCTGCACCGGGCCCTGGCCCAGTTCGCCGTCGAGAGCAACTGTGAGCACCTTCTGGCCGGCCACCGCCGGCGCCGCCCAATCCTGGTGTAGCCCGGCAGGGCCGAATCGTGCCAGTGCCCCGGCGGCGAGCACCACCGATTCGAGGTACGGCACAGCCGCCAGCTGGCGGCCGAGTGCGGTCAGGATCGCCGTCTGCTCCAACACCCCGTAACCGCCGCCGCCCAACGATTCGGGGGCGGCGGTGCTGAGGACGTCGGCGTCGATCAGCTTTGCCCACAAAGCGGTGTCGTACCGCTGGTCCAGGCGATCCAGTTCACGCTGGTGGTCCGGGGTGCACACCGCGGAGACGATGGTGCCGACCAGCCCGGAAAGATCCTGTGCCGCTTCAGTCCTGGTGAAATCCATGGGTAGCCTCCCAGCCCGTCAGCGGTTGACCCGGGGCAGCCCGAGGGCCACCATGCCGATGATGTCGCGCTGAATCTCGTTGGTGCCGCCGCCGAAGGTGAGGATCAGCGCGGCGCGATGCATCCGCTCCACCCGGCCCCGCAGCAGCGCGCCATGCGAGTCCTGCCGCAGCGTCGCCGACGGACCCAGGATCTCCATCAACAGCCGGTAGGCCTCGGTGGCCAGCTCGGTGCCGAACACCTTGGCCGCCGACGCATCCGCCGGCGACGGCGCCTCGGCCTGAGCCGACGCCAACTGCCAGTTGATCAGCTTGAGGTACTCGGCCTTGGCGTGCACCCGAGCAAGATTCAGCTGCACCCACTCGGAGTCGATCAGCCGCGCACCGCGCGAATCCTTGGTGTTCTGCGCCCACTCCCGAACCTGGTGGAGTGCGGTGAAGATCGGCTGGGCCGAGACCAATGCCACCCGCTCGTGATTGAGCTGATTGGTGACCAGCTTCCAGCCGCCGTTCTCCTCGCCCACCAGGTTTCCCACCGGAACCCGCACATCGGAGTAGTACGTGGCGCTGGTGCCCGGACCGGCCATGGTGTGCACCGGCGTCCATGAAAAACCCTCGGCCGTGGTCGGCACGATCAGCACCGAGATGCCGCGATGCTTCTTGGCTTCGGGGTTGGTGCGCACCGCCAGCCAGATGTAGTCGGCGTACTGAATCAGGCTCGTCCACATCTTCTGGCCGTTGATGACGTAGTCGTCACCGTCACGAACCGCGGAGGTGCGAAGGTTGGCCAGGTCGGTGCCCGCGCTGGGTTCGGAATAGCCGATCGCGAAATGGATCTCGCCGGCGGCGATCTTGGGCAGGTAGAACTTCTTCTGTTCCTCGGTGCCGAACGCCATGATGGTCGGCGCCACGCTGTTGATGGTGAGGAAGGGCACCGGCGCCCCGGCGACCGCCGCCTCGTCGGTGAAGATCAGCTGGTCCATCGCCGAGCGCGCCTGGCCGCCGTACTGTTCCGGCCAGCCCAGGGCCAGCCAGCCGTCGCGTCCCATCTGCGCCACGGTCTCGCGGTAGACGTCGCCGCTGCCGTATTCGCCGGTCATCGACATCAGCGCTTCGCGGCGTTCGGGCGTGATCAGCGTGTCGAAGTATGCGCGCAGCTCACGCTGCAACTCCTCTTGTTCCGGGGTGTAACTGATCCGCATCCGCCTGGGTCCTCCGGGGTTGGGTGAGCGGCGGGCCGACCCGCCGCCTTCCACGGTTGTAACACGTTCTAGTCTGAGGGTCCAGTGCGGTCAGTATCGTGGTCGCACAGATAGTCAGGCGGTATCGGAACATCCGGGTCTAGGAGGTAGTCATGCGAGTCGTCGTCGACCGGGATCGCTGCGAAGGCAATGCCATCTGCGTCGGAATCGCCCCCGAGTTGTTTCAACTCGACGATGACGAATACGCCTACGTCGCCACCGACCCCATTCCCGCCGACAAAGCGGCCCTCGCCGAGCAGGCGATCGCCGACTGCCCCCGCGCGGCCTTGAGCCGGCGCGACTAGAGGCATTCACACCTTGGCTGCACACCCGGCCCCGCTGACCGACCTGTCCGGACGCGTCGCGGTGGTGACCGGCGCCGCCGCCGGGCTGGGCCGGGCCGAGGCAATCGGCCTGGCCCGATCCGGAGCCACCGTCGTCGTCAACGACATGCCGCAGGCGCTGGACGCCTCTGATGTGTTCGACGAGATCGCCGCCGCTGGCTCACGCGCGGTGGCGGTGCCCGGGGACATCAGTCAGCGCGCGACCGCCGATGAACTGGTCGCATCCGCTGACGCCCTCGGCGGGCTGCACATCGTCGTCAACAACGCCGGGATCACCCGCGACCGGATGTTGTTCAACATGACCGACGAGGACTGGGATGCGGTGATCGCCGTGCACTTGCGCGGTCATTTCCTGCTGACCCGCAACGCCGCGACGTATTGGCGTGCCAAAGCCAAAGAGGCAGGCGGCGGACCGGGCGCCGTGTACGGCCGGCTGATCAACACGTCCTCCGAGGCGGGGTTGTCCGGCCCCGCCGGGCAGGCCAATTACGGTGCCGCCAAAGCGGGTATCACCGCGCTCACGCTGACCGCGGCCAAGGCGCTGGGCCGCTACGGGGTGTGCGCCAACGCCATCTGTCCGCGCGCCCGCACCGCGATGACCGCGGAGGTCTTCGGCGAGGCCCCGCCGCTGGCCGAAGGTGAGGTGGACCCGCTCTCACCGGACCACGTCGTGAGCCTGGTCCGGTTCCTGGCCTCGCCGGCCGCCGATCATGTCAATGGGCAGCTGTTCGTCGTCTACGGCCCGACGGTGACGCTGGTGGCCGCGCCCACCGCGGAGCACCGTTTCCACGCCGACTGCTCTGCCTGGGATCCGGACGCACTCAGCGGTGCGATGCGTGACTACTTCGCCGGGCGCGACCCGCAGCGCAACTTCGGCGTCATCGGCCTGATGGGTGACTGACCGCGTCTTTGGTGTGCGCCAGCGCGTCGAGGAACGCGTGTGCCCACTTGTCCACGTCGTGGGCGAGGACCTGCCGGCGTAGCGCACGCATCCGCCGTCGGCCTTCTTCCGGCGTCTGGTTGATCGCCGCTTCGATGGCGTCCTTGACGCCTTCCAGGTCATGTGGGTTGGTCAGGTAGGCCTGCCGCAATTCTCTTGCTGCACCGGTGAATTCGCTGAGCACCAGGGCTCCGCCGAGATCGCTGCGGCACGCCACGTACTCCTTGGCCACCAGATTCATGCCGTCGCGCAACGGGGTGACCAGCATGACGTCGGCGGCGACGAAGAAGGCGATCAGTTCGTCGCGGGGCACCGGGCGGTGCAGGTAGTGCACCACGGGGTGGCCCACCTCGCCGTACTCGCCGTTGATGTGTCCGACCTGCTGCTCGACCTCGTGGCGCAGGACGCGGTAGCTTTCGACCCGCTCGCGGCTGGGCGTGGCGAGCTGCACCAGGACGGTGTCGTCACCCTTGACACGGCCCTCGGCGAGCAGTTCGGAGAACGCCTTCAGCCGAACGCCGATGCCTTTGGTGTAGTCCAGCCGGTCGACCCCGAGTAGCAGTTTGCGGGGGCTGCCGAGTTCGGCGCGGATCTCCCTGGCGCGGCGCCTGATGTTGCGGTCGCGGGCCTTGCCGTCCAGTTCCGCGGAGTCGATCGAGATGGGGAACGCGCCCACCTTGACGGTGCGGTCGCCCAGCCACACCTCCCCGAACCGGGAACGCACCCCCACAGTCGCCCGGGTGGTCTCGGCGCCGGCCAGCTGGCGTGCCAGGAACAGGAAGTTCTTCGCCCCGCCGGCCAGGTGAAAGCCCACTAGGTCGGCCCCCAGCAGGCCGTCGATGATCTCGGTCCGCCACGGCAGTTGCATGTACAGCTCTACCGGGGGGAAGGGAATGTGCAGGAAAAAACCGATGGTGAGGTCAGGCCGGAGTTCCCGCAGCATCTTGGGCACCAACTGCAGCTGGTAGTCCTGCACCCAGACGGTGGCGTTGGGTGCGGCGGCCCGGGACGTCGCCTCAGCGAAGCGGCGATTGACCTGGACGTAGCGGTCCCACCACTCGCGCTGGTAGATCGGCTTGACGATCACATCGTGGTACAACGGCCACAGCGTGGCGTTGGAAAATCCCTCGTAATACTCGGCGAATTCGTCGGCACTCAGCCGCACCGGGTAAAGCTGCATCCCTTCTTCGACGATCGGCTCCTCAGGGCCGTCGACGATCCCCGGCCATCCGATCCAGGCGCCGCGATTGCGTCGCAGCAGGGGCTCCAGCGCAGTGACCAGGCCGCCCGGACTGCGCTTCCAGGCCAGATTGCCGTCCGGCTGGTGTTCCATATCGATGGGTAGCCGGTTGGCGACCACTACGAAGTCGGAGTTTCCGGACCCTTGTGTTCGTGAGGTTCCGGAGGCTCCGCGGGGCACTTAAACCTCGAGCTTCGCCGGTCCAATGCCGAGCATCGAGAGGAACACCCGGCATTCGTCCGCATCGGTGGCGTAGGCGGCCACGACGCGTCGCGCTTGCCGGGCCGTGCTGTCGGCCAGCGGTTCTACGTCGTCGATCTCGGTCGGGTCAGGCTTAGCAGGCATATCCCAACTCTAGGTCACGCCCGGCGCTACGGGCTGTCGGAAAGCGTCGACTTCGGAATGACGGCCGGTCCGCTGTTGAAGCGTTCTGCATAGCAGGCCCCCGACATCCAGTAGCCGGTGCACGGCGTGCCGTTGAGATTCGGCACCAGATCCACCGGCACACCCGACTGGCTGGTGGAGGTGTGCTCGTCGGTGAGCCGCAGCGGCGCCTCCGGAAAAGCTGCCTCGGAGTCCTCGTCGGTGGTTACCGGCGTCATATTCGGAACGCAGTTGCCGTCCTGCATGACCTCGCCACCCTGGCAGCCTCCCTGGCCACCGATCGATCCGGGAGTCGGGGCCGGTACGGGATCCGGGTTGGGCACCGGCTCGGCCAGAGCCGCCGGAGCGACGCTCAGCATCACTCCGACGGCGAGCAGTCCACCGGTCAGAAATCGGTTCGGCACGGTGTTTCCCAATGTCAGCCCGGAACGCCCGGGACAACCGGGGCCAGCGTCGGCGCCCCCGGAGCACCTGCGGGGTTGTTCTGCTCCAGACCGATGCACTTACCGGTGTTGGCGCCGGTGCAGGGGATGCCGTTGATCTCGGGCAGCTGACCGACATTGCCGGGGTTGGTTTCGGTAAGCGCGCCCGGGGCGAGGTCGGTGACCCCTGGGGAGATCGGGTTGAGCGTCTGTGGCGCCTGCGGGACGATCGGGCTGCAGGCGCCTGTCACGGCGTCGAGCACCTGGCCCGGGGGGCACTCGGCCAACACCGGGGCGGCCGGGCCGGCAGGGGCGGCCAGAGCGGCCACCAAGGGGGCCGCCGACACGGCGACGGCGAAGCCGCCGGCAAGCAGCAGACGGTGCGCAAAGGTGGTGAAAGTGGCCATGGTGGTGCTTTCTGATCGGTGGGCTGTCCCCGGCAGGCGGGTGCAGTAGCAGTCAACCTGTTCTGTCGTCGACACTGACGAGGGCGTTACATCGGATACTAGTGTGAAAGCAGGCACGTTCACAGCGCCCGTCAACCGGCCTCATGCCTACAGAGGACGACCGTATGGAACTTTCCTTCACCGACCGGACCTATCTGATCACCGGCGGTGGCAGTGGGATCGGCTTGGGCGTAGCAGCTGGTCTGGCCCGCGCCGGAGCGCACGTCCTCGTTGTCGGTCGCAACTCCGACCGGCTGTCGGCCGCTGCCGAGCAGATCAACAGCGACGCAGCGGCCCGGGTTCGCCCCTACCCCGCCGACGTCACCGACGAGGAACAAGTGGCTAACGCCGTCGAAGCGGCCACCGCATGGAACGGTCGTCTGCACGGAGTGGTGCACTGCGCGGGCGGATCGGAGACCATCGGTCCGGTCACCCAGATCGATTCAGCAGCCTGGCGGCGCACCGTCGACCTCAACGTCAACGGCGCCATGTACGTCCTCAAGCACAGTGCACGCCAGATGGTTCGGGCCGGCGGCGGGTCATTCGTGGGCATCTCGTCGATCGCCGCCAGCAATGTCCACCGCTGGTTCGGCGCCTACGGGGTGACCAAATCCGCGCTGGATCACCTGATCATGCTGGCCGCCGACGAGCTCGGGCCGTCCTGGGTGCGGGTCAACGGCATCCGGCCAGGTCTGATCCGCACCGACCTGGTGCAGGTGATCCTGGACTCGCCGGAGGTCAGCGAGGATTACCGGCAGTGCACGCCGCTGCCGAGGGTCGGTGAGGTCACCGATGTCGCGAACATGGCGATGTTCCTGCTGTCCGACGCGGCCGGGTGGGTCACCGGCCAGGTGATCAACGTCGACGGGGGGCACGGGCTGCGGCGCGGCCCGGACATGTCGGCGATGCTCGAACCGGTCTTCGGCCCGGACGGTCTGCGGGGCGTGGTCTGAGTATGCGACCGCAACCGCAGCCACCCGGACCGGGCCAGGAGTCGGTATGGGACTACCCGCGCCCGCCGCGCCTGGAACGCTTCGACGGCCAGATCACCGTCGAACTCGGTGGCGAGGTGATCGCCAGCACCGACACCGCGTGGCGGGTTCTGGAAACCAGCCATCCACCCACCTACTACCTGCCCCGATCGGCGTTCCGCGACGGAGTTCTGCGGAACGCTCCGGGCGCCTCGTGGTGTGAGTGGAAGGGGCAGGCCCGGTACTTCGATCTCGTGGCGGGGGCTTTGACAACGGGGGAGGTAGTCGCCCCTCAAGCGGCCTGGAACTATCCCCGGCCGACACCCGGATTCGAGCCGATCGCCGACTGTGTCGCCGTGATGGCCGGGCAGGTGGACCGCTGCACCGTCAACGGCGAGACGGTGGTGCCACAACCCGGCGGGTTCTACGGCGGCTGGATCACCAGCTGGGTGGTGGGCCCGTTCAAGGGCGGCCCCGGCTCGATGGGTTGGTAGAGGCGGTTTGGTTTCGGCGAAACATCGCCGGCTTCTCCTTTGGGTTTCGGCGAAACATCGCCGGCTTCTCCTTTTGGTTTCGGCGAAACATCGCCGAAACATTGCCGCCCCGGTTCTGAAACACCACGCCGACATCCTCACTAGTCGATGTCGAAGTGGCCGTTCCATCGACGGCTTTTCGGACAACCAGCCGAAGGAGTTGAACCGGTGGACCTCGACCCCGCCGCCACCGCGTGGCTATTGACCTGTACCGCGCTGGTGCTGCTGATGACACCCGGACTGGCCATCTTCTACGGCGGCATGGTGCGCACCACCGGTGTGCTCAACATGATCATGATGAGCTTCATCTCGATCCCGCTCGTGACGGTGGCCTGGCTGTTGGTGGGCTACAGTCTGGCGTTCTCGGAGGGCTCCAACGGTGGCCTGGTGGGGGGTCTGAGCCACATCGGCATGCGGGGAATCGGTCCCGAGACACTGCACGGGTCGGTTCCCGAATTGCTCTATGCCACATTCCAACTCAGCTTTGCAATCATCACCGCGGCGCTGGTCAGCGGCGCCATTGCCGACCGCGCCAAGTTCGCGGCCTGGATGGTGTTCGTTCCGGTGTGGTCGATCGCGGTGTACTCGGTCGTTGCGCACTGGGTGTGGGCGCCGGACGGCTGGTTGTTCAGGATGGGCGTGCTGGACTATGCGGGCGGCCTGGTGGTCGAAATCGTTTCCGGCTCATCGGCGCTGGCGCTGGCGCTCGTACTCGGTCCGCGGCTCGGCTTCAAAGTCGAAGCCATGCGCCCGCATAATCTGCCGTTCGTTCTGCTCGGCGTCGGCTTGCTGTGGTTCGGGTGGTTCGGCTTCAACGCCGGTTCGGCTCTGGCTGCCAACGGAATTGCGTCGGCGGTATTCCTCAACACCCTGGTTGCCGGGTGCCTCGGGATGCTGGGCTGGCTGTCTGTGGAACAGATTCGCGACGGTAAGCCCACCACCTTCGGCGCGGCGTCCGGTGTGGTCGCCGGGTTGGTGGCCATCACCCCGTCGTGCGGCACTGTCACGACGTTCGGGGCGGCGGTGGTGGGACTGACCGCGGGAATCGTCTGCGCTTTCGCGATCGGGCTGAAGTTCAAGCTCAACTACGACGACTCCCTCGATGTCGTCGGCGTGCACTTCGTCGGCGGCGTGGTGGGTGTGCTGCTGATCGGCCTGCTTGCCTCGTCGGTGATGACCGGCGGCCCGCAGGGATTGTTCTTCGGCGGCGGGTTCGGCCAGTTGGGCAAGCAGGTACTGGCCGCCGTGGTCGTCGCCGCTTACGCCTTCGGGGTGACGTTCGCACTGGCCAAGCTCATCGATCGGGTGATGGGTTTCCGGCTCAGCGAGGAAGACGAGGCCAGTGGGGTCGACTTCGCCCAGCATGCGGAGACGGCGTACGCAGAAGGCGTGCACGGGCATCAGCAAGTGCGCCGGCCGTTGTTCGGCGACCGTGACGCCTTGCGCAAGCCGGCCTACGACGAAGACGCCTGAGCCTCCCGGGACGGCATCGGTACCATTCGCCACATGCCGCTGGCTAATGGAGAAGTCTTCGCGGGCTACCGGATTCTGCGTCCCCTCGGCTTCGGTGGCATGGGCGAGGTGTATCTGGTCGCGCACCCACGCCTGCCCAGGCAGGATGCGCTCAAGATCCTGCCCGCCCAGATGTCAGCGGATTCCGACTTCCGCGCCCGGTTCAACCGGGAGGCCGAACTGGCCGCCTCGCTGTACAACCCGCACATCGTCGGTATCCACGATCGCGGCGAATTCCACGGACAGCTTTGGATCTCGATGGATTACATCGACGGTCCGGATGCCGGTCGGCTGTTGCACGACCAGTTCCCGAACGGCATGCCGCCGCGGGAGGTGGCCGAGATCGTCGCCGCCGTCGCCGATGCCCTGGACTACGCCCATGCCCGCGGGCTGTTGCACCGCGACGTCAAGCCACCCAACATTCTGCTGACCAATCCCGAACGGGGGCGCCGCCGGATCGTTTTGGCGGACTTCGGGATTGCCCGCAATGCCGCCGAAACCCACGGGCTTACCGAGACCAACATGACCGTCGGCACGGTGAATTACGCCTCCCCCGAACAGCTCATGGGCGGGGCGATCGACGGCCGTGCCGACCAGTACGGGCTCGCGGCCACCGCCTATCACCTGCTGACCGGCTCCCCGGTGTTCGGCACCTCCAACCCTGCCGTGGTGATCAGCCATCATCTCAACTCCCCGCCGCCTCGACTCGCCGACTTCCGGCCTGCACTGGCCGCTGTCGATCCGGTGTTGGCCCGGGCGCTGGCGAAGAACCCGAACGACCGCTTCCCGACCTGCACCGACTTCGGCAATGCCTTGCGCTTCGCCGTCGACGGGCCGCCCCTGCCACCCCCGCCGCGGGCGGTGCCGTCGCCGCGGGCCCCGATGCCCGCACCTCCGCCGCCGATGGATCACCACACCGCGATCCTGTCCTCGGATTACCAGGATGTACCTGTCGACGAGCCGCCCGTGTCTGCGCAGTCGCGGCTGCCGTGGGCTCTCGCCGGCCTCGCGCTGGTACTGATACTGGGTGCGCTGGTCTACGCGATCTGGCCCAAGCAGGAGCAATCGGCATCGTCGCAGTCGCTGACCTCGACATCCCGGCCGGCGACCACGTCGCCCATCCCGTCGACCTCCACGTCGACCTCCACGTCAACGTCGACCTCCGCGACACCGGTTCCGGCGACCTTTGACGCGATGCGCGACGCGGTCACCGGCTTCTACGCCGAACTGCCCGGGAACGCTCGGGGCGCCTGGAACAAACTCGACACGCACTACCAGCAGCGCAACGGGATCGACGACTATCTGG
Source organism: Mycolicibacterium sp. (assembly GCA_032117575.1). Classification (GTDB taxonomy): domain Bacteria; phylum Actinomycetota; class Actinomycetes; order Mycobacteriales; family Mycobacteriaceae; genus Mycobacterium. The sequence continues at coordinate 39,940 of JAULZA010000027.1, read as the reverse complement.
GCTTCTGGTCGACGATCCAATCCGTGTCGGTGCTGTCGGTTGTTCCGCGAGATGCGACGAGCGTGACCGCGACCATTCGCTATGTTCTCAATGACGGCAGGGTCGACACCGAGAACCGTTGGCTCAGCGTCGTTTCTGGCAACGGTCAGCTGCTTATCTTCGACTCCGAACGCATCGGCCCGGCGTAGACATCCAATCGATGCTCGACGCCGACTAGCGCACCAGTTGCGGGCGGCAGAATGCGCATAGACCCGAGCCCAAGCTCGGGTAGCCGCAGTATGGGCACGTTCCGACGCGGGCGGCGGCCGGTAGATCGTGGCCGGCGGTGTCCGGCAACTGACTGTCAAGCGCGTTGAGCTGCTTGGCCAGCACCGTCAATCGCTCTGTCAGACGCACCCGCTCGGTTTCCAATGCCGTTCGTTCGCAAAGTAATTCACCGAGAGGGACACCGATGTGCGGACGCTGCCGACGCCATGCCAGATCGGCCAGCCGCCGGTCCAGTTCGTCAAGCCGCGCCGCCAGCGTGCGCAACAGCGGGGTCAGCTGCTCGCGGTGGTCACGTGTCAACGCCACGGGTGCCGCAGCCGCCGATTCCGGCCCGCTTGGGCGAGTCGCGGCGACGGTCACTACTGCTCCTCTTCGGTGCTCGGGAAGGCGTGCTTTGCGATGTCGGTCGGTAAGCTAGCAGTCTCGCCGGCAATCTGTGAAATAACTGTCGTTGCTGCCAGCAGGGTGCTTTAGAATATTCGAAGCTGTAACTGACATCGAGACCAGCGGTGTTTCTATCGGACCGCTTCAGAGCTTCTCGTCGCGGTACTCCGGGAGCCGCCCTTCCGACAGGCGCAACCACTAAGGAAGCCATGACCGGCCGAGTGCACACGACCCCACCCCGGTGGGGGTGTGCCGGTTGACGCACGTCGGCGGTGTTCCCACCACGATCGAGGGCGAGCGGATTCTGGACGCTGCGCTGGCTGAACTCGCGGTGAGGCGGATCGGTTCGTTCACACTCGACGGAGTGGCGGCTCGGATGGGGGTGAAGCCCCAGGTCATCCGGGAGATATGGCCCAATACCCCGGAACTGCTTTCCGCGGCATTGCGGGCTTTCGCCGAGCGCAATGTCCCGATTCCCGATACGGGATCGCTGCGGGAGGATCTGCTGGGTTTCGCGCGGGCATACGCCGCAACCCTTGCCACCCCGGTCGGTAGGCGGGTGCTCGATGCGCTCATGGTCAAGCCGGGAGACTGGGAACTCGACGGCTCGCGAGCGGTGTTCCTGGATGTCAGGATCAGTCGGTTCGCGCCGGTCTTCGAACGCGCGATCGCGCGGGGCGAATGTCCGCCGGAGACCGACCCGGCCCTGAGCATCGACATGTTGGGCATCGGGCTGTGCCTGCCCGTGCTGTACTACGACAAGCCCATCAGCGACGAACACTGCGTGTACGTCGTCGATACGCTCCTGCACGGAATCCTCGGAAAGCGCTGACGAAGCTGCTTACGATTCGGCCATGCCGTCGCTGATCCCGCCGCTGCCGCCGATGCCGTTCGGGCTTCCGGATCCTCTTTTGCGGCGCATCCGGTTCCCCAAGGACCTGGACTCGGTGACCAACATCGGCACCGAGGAGCCTCCGGAGGCGGGCGATGTCACCTCTGAGCAGGTGGAATCCATGTGGGGGGCGGCTCTGGGCTGGTATCGCAGCGGTGTCCACCCGGCGATGCAGGTGTGTGTGCGCCGCCACGGCGCGGTGATCCTGAACCGGGCGATCGGCCATGCCCGCGGCAACGGGCCCGGCGACGGCAAGGACACCGAGAAGGCACCGGTGACCGTCGACACCCCGTTCTGCGTCTACTCCGGGTCAAAGGCCATCACCGCCTTCGTCGTGCACAAGTTGATCGAGCGCGGATTGCTCGAACTCGACGATCCGGTCGCCGACTACATTCCGGGCTACGCGAAGAACGGCAAGCACGAGATCACCATCGGACATGTGCTGGCCCACCGCGCCGGGGTGCCCAACCTGCCGGGAAGCACTTTCAAACTGGCGAATCTCACCGACCGGCAGTTCCTGGTCGACACCCTTGTCGACGCGGTCCCGTTCGCCAAAGCCGGACGGTACCTCTCCTACCATGCCGTTTCCGGCGGTTTCATTCTCGGTGAGGTGGTCCACGCTGTGACGGGCAAGGACATCCGGCAGGTGCTTGCCGAGGAGTTCCTTGATCCGCTCGGGTTCCGCTGGACCAACTACGGCGTCGCACCCGAGGATGTCGACAAGGTGGTGCGCAACTACGTCACCGGTCCGCCGACGCTGCCACCGATGTCGACGATGCTCACCCGCGCGCTGGGCGTGGAACTGGACCGGTTGGTCGACCTGACCAACCAGCCCGCGTATCTGACCGGCATCGTGCCGGCGGCCAACACCGTCACCACGGCCTGGGAATTCTCCCGGTTCTTCGAGATCATGCGCCGGGGCGGTGAACTGGACGGCGTCCGGGTGATGCAGACCGACACCATCCGGCGCGCGTTGCTGGAGCGTTCACATCTGGAGATCGACTTCTCGTTGGGTTACCCGACCCGCTTCTCCTACGGCCTGATGCTGGGAGCCCAAGTGGTGAGCATTTACGGCCTGGACACCCAGCACGCCTTCGGTCACCTCGGGTTCACCAACATCCTGGCGTGGGCCGACCCGGAGCGCGCGATCTCGGTAGCGGTGCTCAACAGCGGCAAGCCGATCGTCTACCCGGAGCTGCATCTGTTCCTCGGGATGATGCAGACAATCACCGCGGCAATGCCGAAGATTCCCGATTGGAAGATGATCGTCTAGCTGCTTGGGCGACAACGAGCCAGCCGTTCAGAGCCCCCTGTCGGGATTGAACCGACGACCTTTCGCTTACAAGGCGAGTGCTCTACCACTGAGCTAAGGAGGCAAGTCGTTCCGGCGCTGGCCTGGCACCGCCGGACTTCGATACCTTATCGGGTCACTGGTGGGGGTGGCGCTCGTGCTCGTCGTCGTCCTCGCCCCCGAAGAATCCCAGCAGCCCGCGCCGCCGCGGCAGTGGGATGCGCTCGGCGATAGTGCTCAGCGGATTGACCACCAGGGTCATCGCCACAACCGCTTCCCGCAGCATCTCGATGGTCGGCGCGAGTTCCTCCATGCCCGGAGCCAGCCGGTTGAGCGACTCGGTGACCACGGTCAACTGTTCCAGCGGCCCGTACTTGGAGGTGAGCTTGTCGACCAGACCACCCTCGGACAGCAGCCGGTCGGCCAATCCGTCCTCAGCGAGAATCCGCTCGATCAAACCGTTCTCGTCGAGCAGTTGGTCCACTAGGCCGCCGGGAGCCAGCGCGCGATCCACGCCGCCGCCTTCGGCGGTGAGCCGGTCGAGCACACCATCCGGGGCGGTCAGCCTCTCGATCAATCCACCCGGCCGGATCAGTCGGTCGATGGGGCCGTCCGGGGCGAGAGCGCGCCCCAGCGGTGCTTCGTCGTCGAGCAAGGCGGCCAGCCGGTTCGCCCGCTCGATGGTCTCGTCGAGACCCAGCAGGTGAGCGACGGACTCGCCGGGGGTGGGCACGGTGGCGTCGCCGAACCTGCGCTTGGCCAGGTCCATCGCCGCTTCGGCCACTTCGATGCCGGCGTCGGCGGCCGCCAGGCCCACTCGCACCGGAGTGGCGGCAATGTCCACCAGCAGCCTGGCCAGATCCATGCAGCAAGTGTAGGTGCGGCAGCGGTCAAGCCCTTGTGCACCGCAGTGAGAGGACACTGGAGGTATGTCCGTAGCACGTCCCCAGAACGAGGACGCAGTGCCGCGCCGGTTGAAGTTCGCTGACATTGAACTCGACGAGGACACCCACGAGGTGTGGAAGGCCGGCCAGCTGGTCCCGTTGTCGCCCACCGAGTTCACCCTGTTGCGGTACTTCGTCATCAATGCCGGGACGGTGCTGAGCAAACCGAAGATCCTCGACCACGTCTGGCGCTACGACTTCGTCGGCGACGTGAATGTGGTCGAGTCCTATGTCTCCTATCTGCGTCGCAAGATCGACACCGGCGAGAAGCGGCTGCTGCACACGCTGCGCGGAGTGGGTTACGTGCTGCGTGAGCCCCGCTAGGTGCTGTTCTCGGGTGCCGGCTGCGCTCCTGATCGTCAGTCCTGCTGTGCGAGAGCTGCTTTGATTCTTGCCTGAGCGTCGTCGAGGGATTCCGGCGACGGGTTGCGGTCGACGTGGGCGAAGCCGAAGTCGGTGAGGTTGTACGCCGGGAAGACGTGCACGTGCAGGTGCGGCACCTCCAGGCCGGCGATGATCAGACCCGCGCGTTGCGCGCCGAATGCCGTGCAGACCGCACGGCCGATTCGCTGACTCACGTCCATGACTTTGCCGAACAGCTCCGGTTCGACGTTCTGCCAGTTGTCCACCTCGGCGCGGGGAACGACAAGGGTGTGGCCCTGCGTCATCGGTTCGATCGTCAGGAAGGCGACCATCTCGTCGTCCTCGTAGACAAACCGGCCGGGTATCTCGCGGTTGATGATCATGGTGAAGACCGATGCCATGCGGCCCAGCTTATGGGGTGTGGGTCACCGCGGCAGGTCAGTCGGGCTGCCCGAACTGCATGCCTTCCAGATTCCAGTAGCCGCGCATGTTGGTGATCAGCCCGTCGTCATCGACCCGATAGCAGAAGACACCGCGCACGGTGCTGGTGAAGCCACCCTCGAATTCGCTGCGCAGCACCAGGATGTGCGCCACCTCGTTGGGCGAACTGGACGGGAAGCTCTCCTCGCACGTCACGGTGAGTTTGTTGGCGGCGATGTGGGTGTCGTAAAAGGCGGCGACGGCATCCTTGCCGCGAACGCCCAGACCGTCGGGGTTGGTGACGGTCGGGCCGATCGGGTCTTCGATGACGATGTCGGGCGCCATCAGCGCCAGCCAGCCCTCGCGGTCGTGGGACTGTACGCACCGCCAGGACGCCTGCGAGGCGGCCATGGCGGGCGTCAGCTCAATGCCGTTGTCCCCCAAGATGCTTAGCTTCTGTCTTCGTCGGTGTAGCGGATGATGCCACGGATGTTGCGGCCCTCCAGCATGTCGGAGTAGCCGTCGTTGATCTGCTCCAGGCGGTACTGGCGGGTCACCATGTCGTCGAGGTTGAGCCGGCCCGCCTTGTACATCGACAGCAACTGCGGGATGTCGTAGTACGGGTTGCCGCCGCCGAAAATGGTGCCCTGCAGGTTCTTCTGCATCAGGGTGAGCATCGCCAGATTCAGGGTGACGTTGGTGTCGGTCATGCTGCCGATCGCGGTCAGCACGCAGGTGCCCGACTTCGAGGTGATCATCATGTAGTTCTCGACCTCGGAGCCCTCAAGTTCGCCGACGGTGACGATGACCTTCTTGGCCATGAAGCCACCGGTGGCCTCGGCGATGCCCATCAGAGCGGCGTTGATGTCCTCGTAGACGTGGGTGGCGCCGAACTTGAGCGCCTGATCGCGCTTCCACTCCACCGGGTCGATGACGAAGATCTTGCGGGCGCCGGAGACCACGGCACCTTGCAGGGCGGCCATGCCGACGCCGCCGACGCCGACGATCGCGACATCCTCGCCGGGCTTGATCTGTGCGGTGTGGGTGGCCGAGCCCCAGCCGGTCGTCACGCCGCAGCCCACCAGGCACGCCACCTCGAACGGGACAGTCGGATCGATCTTCACCACTGAGGACTCGTGCACCACCATGTAGGGGGAGAAGGTGCCGAGCAGCGTCATCGGGAACACCGGCTTGCCGTCGGTGGTGTGGATGCGGTGTGTGCCGTCGGCGATGGCGACGCCGGCGAGCAGTCCGGCGCCGAGGTCGCAAAGGTTGCGCAGACCGGCCTGACAGGACGGGCACTTGCCGCAGGACGGGATGAACGACATCACCACGTGATCGCCGGGGGCGACGCCTTCCACGCCCTCACCGACCTCGGTGACGATGCCTGCGCCCTCATGTCCGCCGAGCACCGGGAAACCCATCATCGGGATGCCGCCGGTCACCAGGTGGTGGTCGGAGTGGCACATGCCCGAGGCTTCCATCTGGACCTTGACTTCACCCCTTTGCGGGTCACCGATCTCGATCTCCTCGATCGCCCACGGCTGGTTGAACTCACGGATGAGCGCGCCTTTTGTCTTCACTGCAAACCTCCGCACGACGATGGGGATGAATTAGAACGTGTTCTCGATCACGTAAGGCCCATCCTATGACCTGACGGGTGTCAAGTCACCAGATGGGTACCGGGGCCTGCCCCAGGGGGTAGTAGCCGGGCAACTTCTCGCCGGCCAGGCTGCGCTGAATACGTTCCTGCATGCCGGCCGACAGCTTTCCCTCCTGCATCAGCTGTAGATACAGCTTCTGCACGTGGCCGAAGTCGAAGAAGTCGCGCTGCCACTCGATCAGACCCGCGTCGTTCATCCGAAACCAGCTGCCGCCGATCCCGTAAATCTCGTAGGAGTTCCCGGCTGGGTCATCGGGGTTGGTGGCCACCTGCTTCCAGAAGCCGACGACCTCGCCGACCTTCTCGTCGATGAGCACCTTCTGGTACGGGTAGGTCCAGCCCTGCAGCCCCGCCATCTCCAAGCCGAGTGCGATGTCGCGAATCTCGTCCTTCCCGACGCACATCACGTCCTCTTTGGGGCCGATGTTCCAGCCGTAGGTGGCGTCGTCGGCGTAGAACTGCGCCAGTCCGGTCCAGTCGCCCTTGCTTTCGGCCTCGCGGTTGGCCCGCAGCCACCGCTGCACGAAGTCCTCCAGCAGTTCACGATCCAGCGCCGGCATCTGATTCCTCCTTCTGGACGATGAACAACGCACGGGTGGGACAACTTTCGACCGCTCTCACGATCTCGTCGCGGACGTCGTCGGGAGGCTCTGTGTTGAGGATCTCGACGATGCCGCGCTTGGGTACTCGGAAGAAATCAGGCGCTTCGAGTTCGCACATGGCGTGGCCCTGGCACAGTTCGGCGTCGAGTTCGACGCGATAGCTAGATCCCATGGCGCCACTCCTCCTCATCGCTGCGCTCTGCATCGTCGCCGCCGGCCATCTCAGGCACCCCGCTTGCGGTAGCGGACCCGCGCCGGCCGGGCCAGCTGCACCACCATCTTGGAGTGGTCGTTGCGGTAACTTTCCGGCGGCTGCGCCATGTCGAATTCATACTCCCGCAACAGAACTGAGAAGATCGCCTTGATCTGCATGGTGCCGAACGCTGCGCCCACGCAGCGGTGCCGGCCGGCGCCGAACGGAATCCATGTCCAGCGGTGCAGCACGTCCTCCTCGCGGGGTTTTTCGTAGCGGGCCGGATCGAAGCGCTCGGGGCCGGGGAAGTCCGCGGCGATGCGGTTGGAGATCGCCGGCGATGCCGCAACGAAATCCCCGCGGTGGATCGGGTGACCCTGCACCGCGAACTCGCCCTGGGACACCCGCATCAGGATGATCAGCGGCGGGTGCAGCCGCAGTGTCTCCTTGATGACATTCTCCAACTTCGGGATCTGGCGCAGCGCATGGAAACTCACCTCCTGACCGTCGGCGTAGAGGTTGTCGAGTTCGGCGGTGACGTCGGCGAGGATCTGCGGGTGGCGCAGCAATTCGATCAGCGTCCACGCCGATGTCCCCGAGCTGGTGTGGTGACCGGCGAACATCAGCGAGATGAACATGCCGGTGATCTCGTCGGCGGAGAACCGCGGATTGCCGTCGTCATCGGTGATCGTCACCAGCACGTCGAGCATGTCGCGGCGGCTCTTGTCCTGCGGCGGGTTGGCGATCCGCTGTTCCATAATGTCGCCAACCAGCCCAACAAGTTTCGCGCGTGCTTCGTCGCGGACCCGGAAGCTCTCGATGGGCAGGTACGGGTCGACATAACAGAGCGGATCGGTGCCGCGCTCCAACAGGTGATAGTTCTCGGCGAACCGGGAGTCCAGTTGGTTGCGGAACTTGCGCCCGATCAAGCAGGCGGTCGAGGTGTAGATGGTCAGTTCGGAGAAGAATTCGAGCAGGTCGACTTCGCCTTCGGCGCCCCAGTTCTCGATCATCCGGCGCACTTCGCGCTCGATGGTGGTGGCGTGGCTGCGCATGTGGTCGCCGCGCAGCGCGGAGTTGTGCAGCATCTCCTTGCGTCGCTCGGGGCTGGCGTCGAACACCACGCCAGTGCCGAAGATCGGGGTCATGAAGGGGTAGGCCTGCGCCTGGTCGAGGTCCTCATCGGCGGCGCGGAAGAAGAATTCGCCTGCCTCCGCGCCGGTCAGCAGGATCACCTTCTTGCCGGCCAGCTGGAAGTAGCCGACATCGCCGCACTCGTCGCGCACCCGCTGCATCAAGGCGATGGGATCGGTGCGGAACTCCTCGAGGTGTCCGTGCTCCTCTTCGCCGCCGGAGACCCGCCGAACCTCCCGGACCGCGCTCACGGTGCCTCCGGATACTTCAGTTGCTGACGCTCTCTGGGCGCACTGGACAATGGTGCCTCGGGTTGAACTTCCATGGATGCGACGAATCCGCCGCGCGGCGTCTCGGCGACGAACGCGATGGCGCGGGCGAGGTCGGCCGCCCGCAGGAAGTAGGCGTGCCGGGCGTGACCCCACCTGGCCCAGTCCTCCAGCGCGGGGGCGATGGACTCCGGCGGCAGGCTCCAGCCCATCCCGGTCTGGGTGGGCCCGGGATGCACGATCGACGCCCGAACACCGGTGCCCTCCAACTCCATCTGCAGGTTGGTCACCATCGCCAGCAGCCCGGCCTTCGCCGCGCCATAGGCGCCCATGTGCGGACGTTGCCGTAACGCGACGTCGGAGCCGACGAAAATCACATCTCCGCGCCTGCGTTTCACCATCCCCGGGAGCACCGCGGTGGCCAGCCGGTTGGCGCCGATGAGGTGGGTCTGGATCTGCGACTCGAAGTCCTCGGTGCCGGTCTCGTACAGCCGGCCGAAGAAGGTGTCGCCGGCACCGGCGACGAGCACCTCGATGTCGCCGAGCTGCTCGCGGGCACGATGCACGAACTGCGTCACCGAATCGGCTTCGGTGACGTCGAGCGGCAGCGCGACCGCCTCACCGCCGTCGCGGCGGATCTGCTCGGCGAGTTGTTCGCATCTGTCCACTCGCCGCGCACCTAGCGCCACCGGAAAACCACGCGAGGCAAGTTCGGTGGCGGTCGCTGCGCCGATGCCCGACGATGCGCCCGCGATCAGGGTGGGGCGGCGTGCCGGGTGCGGCTCGAAACGTGGCATCAGGCCTTCCTCACGGTGATGGGCAGACGCGCGAAACCGCGGACATTGCTGGAATGCACGCGCACCGCGCCCGACTCGTCGACCTGGTAGCCCTGGATGCGCTCGAACAACGCGGTCAGGGCCACCCGGGCTTCCATCCGGGCCAAATGCGCGCCCAGGCAGAAGTGCGCGCCACTGCCGAAACTCAACAACTTCGACCCGATGTCGCGGCCGATGTGGAAGTCGTCGGGGGAGTCGAACACCCGCTCGTCGCGGTGCGCGGAGCCGGGTACCAGCAGCAGGGTGTCGCCCTCATGCAGGGTGGTGCCGTAGAACTCGACATCCGCGGCCACCAGCCGGGCCAGGATCTGACTGGAGGTGTCGTAGCGCAGCGTCTCCTCGATCCACCGGGGGATGCGGGAATGGTCGGCGTGCACACCGGTGAGCTGATCGGGGTTGCGGCCACCCCAATACAGAGCGTTGCCAAGCAGTTTCGTGGTGGTCTCATTTCCGGCCACCACCATGAGGAACAGAAACGCCATGATCTCGTCGTCGCGCAGGCGGTCGCCGTCGATCTCGGCTTCCAGCAGCGCCGATGTCAGGTCGTCGGCGGGACGGGCGCGGCGCTGCTTGACCATGTCGGCGTAGTAGACCAGCAGATCCATCGCGGCGGCCAACGCGGACGTGGGGACGTCGGTGACGCCGTCCTCCCGATGCATGACGGCATCTGCCAGCGTGCGCAGGCGCTGACGGTCCTCGGCCGGCACGCCCACGAGTTCGGAGATGACGTCCATCGGCAGCTGGCCGGCGAATTCGCCGATGTAGTCGAAAGACTCGGACTCCAGCGCGATGTCGAGATGCCGGTGGGTGAGCTCGAGGACCCGCGGCTCCAGTTCACGAATCCGGCGCGGGGTGAAGCCCTTCGACACCAGGGTTCTCAGCCGCAGATGGTCGGGATCGTCCATCGCCAGAAACGACATGGTGCGGTAGGCCTCGGGGGTGCGCGAAATCGGGTCCAGCGATACCCCCAGCCGGTTCGACAGCGTGGTGCTGTTGCGAAATCCCCTGTGGACGTCGGCATGGCGGGTCAGCGCCCAGAAATTGAGATCGTCGTTGCGGTACAGCGGGGCTTCGTCGCGCAGCCTCTTGTAGTACGGATAGGGGTCCTCGTGGAAGTCGTAGTCGTAGGGATCGAGAACCAATTCGGCTGTGCTGCCGGTCATGTCGGCTGCCCCAGAATCAGCCCCACCACGTAGCCGAGCCGGTCGGCGATCTGCCGGTAGGTCAGCACGCCGCTGCCGGCGTGCACCAATGCCCCGAAGTAACTCATTTCCAGTGCCGAAATAGTGCGGCCGTCGGCACCGGGGCCGAGGGCGGACTTGATGCGCTGATGGATCTCTGCACCGATCCGCTCCCGGACCGGCCGGACGGAATCGTCGTTGCTCAACAACGCCGTCGTACAGGCGGCGGCCAGCTCCGGCTCGTCGGCGACGACGAGGGCCAGGCTGCGCAAGGCCTGCTGCACCCGGTTCGGGCGGGTCTCGTTGACATCGGTGAAGAACGGCACTTGCCGCACCAGGTCCAAATACACCTCGGCGACGAGATGGTTCTTCGACGAGAAGTAGGTGTAGGCGGTTGCCGGCGCCACCTCCGCTCGGGCCGCCACCGCGCGCACCGTCAGGCCGGCGTAGGACGACCCGCGCAGCGTCTCACGCGCGGCGTCGATCAGTTTCCGGAAGGTCTCCTCTTGCCGCGGCCGACGCGCCTGGGCGCTCGGCGTCGTCACGACATCTCTGGACACATGTCCACCGTACGGGTCCGGCGGGCGCCCAAGCAAGGTCGGTGACCGATCTTGCCGAGCCGCTTGCGCTGGCACTATGGTTCCAGTTACGGAAGTCGGACAGCTGTCTAACCCTCAGGAGCTCCCCGGATGGCGATTGCAGCCGAACGCACCAGTGAGCTGTTCATCGGCGGAGAGTTCACCCCCGGCGGCGGCGGGCGCTATCCCACCGTCAACCCGGCCACCGAGGAGATCCTGGGCACAGCCGCCAACGCCGATGTCGCCGATATGGACCGGGCGATTGCCGCCGCCCGCCGGGCCTTCGACACCACGAACTGGGCAACAGACACCGCGCTGCGGGTGCGCTGCATCCGCCAGCTCCGCGACGCGATGCGCGAGCACATCGAGGAATTACGCACGATCACCATCGCCGAAGCCGGCGCACCGCGGATGCTCACCGCGGCAGCCCAATTGGAGGGTCCGGTCGCCGATCTCGGATTCAGTGCCGACACCGCGGAGAACTACGCCTGGCGCACCGACCTCGGAGTCGCCGCTCCGATGGGCATCAAGACCCGTCGCACCCTGGTCCGAGAGGCCGCCGGCGTCGTCGGCGCCATCACGCCGTGGAACTTCCCGCACCAGATCAATCTCGCCAAGATCGGGCCGGCGCTGGCCGCGGGCAATACCGTCGTTCTCAAGCCGGCGCCCGACACGCCTTGGTGCGCAGCGATTCTCGGTGAGCTGGTGGCCGAGCACACCGATATTCCGCCGGGTGTGCTGAACATCGTCACCTCCGCCGGGCACACCGTGGGCGTCATGCTGTCGTCCGACCCGCGGGTCGACATGGTGTCGTTCACCGGGTCTACCGCCACCGGACGGGCGGTGATGGCAGCCGGGGCGCCGACGGTGAAGAAGGTGTTCCTGGAACTGGGCGGCAAGTCGGCGTTCCTGGTGCTCGACGACGCCGACCTGCCGGCCGCCTGCGCCATGGCGGCGTTCACCGCCTCGGTGCACGCCGGGCAGGGCTGCGCGATCACCACCCGGCTGGTGGTGCCGCGAGCGCACTACGACGAAGCCGCGGCCGCGGCTGCGGCCACCATGCTGGGCATCAAGCCCGGCGATCCCGACAAGCCCGGAACCGTCTGCGGCCCGGTGATATCGGCGCGGCACCGCGACCGGGTGCAGTCGTATCTGGATCTGGCGATCGCCGAGGGTGGCAGCTTCGCCTGCGGCGGCGGTCCGCCGGCCGGCCGGGACGGGGGCTTTTTCATCGAGCCCACCGTGGTGGTCGGTCTGACCAACCAGGCGCGGGTGGCACGGGAGGAGATCTTCGGACCGGTGCTGACCGTGATCGCCCACGACGGCGACGACGACGCCGTCCGCATCGCCAACGACTCTCCCTACGGCCTGTCCGCGACGGTGTTCAGCGCGGACCCGCAACGCGCGCAGGCGGTGGCGATGAGATTGCGGGTGGGAACCGTCAATGTCAACGGCGGGGTCTGGTACTCCGCAGACGTGCCGTTCGGCGGGTACAAACAATCCGGGGTGGGCCGGGAAATGGGAGTGGCCGGGTTTGAGGAATACCTGGAACTGAAGGCCATCGCGACGGCGGTGTGACAGGAGAGTCATGGGGCAGTTCGACCGGAAAGTCGCCATCGTCACCGGCGCCGGCGGGGGGATAGGCCAGGCTTACGCCAAGGCACTGGCCCGCGAGGGGGCGGCGGTAGTGGTGGCCGACATCAATACCGAAGGCGCCGAAGGGGTGACGTCCGGCATCGTCGCCGAGGGCGGCGCCGCGGTGGCCGTCGCAGTCGACGTCTCAGACCCCGAATCGGCCCGCGCCATGGCAGAGCGGGCCGTGGCCGAGTTCGGCGGCATCGACTACCTGGTGAACAACGCGGCCATCTTCGGGGGGATGAAACTGGACATGTTGCTCACCGTCGACTGGGACTATTACCGGCGGTTCATGAGCGTCAACCTCGACGGCGCGCTGGTGTGCACCCGGGCCGTCTACCAGGCGATGGCCCAACGCGGCGGCGGCGCGATCGTCAACCAGTCCTCCACGGCAGCATGGTTATACGCCAACTACTACGGGCTGGCCAAGGCGGGCGTGAACGCGCTGACGCAGCAGCTGTCGCGGGAATTGGGCTGGCAGAACATCCGGATCAACGCCATCGCGCCCGGCCCCATCGACACCGAGGCCAACCGCACGACCACCCCGCAGCAGATCGTGGCCGACATCGTGGCGCGTATTCCGCTGAGCAGGATGGGCCAGCCGGAGGATCTGGTGGGGATGTGCCTGTTCCTGCTGTCGGATCAGGCCAAGTGGATCACCGGGCAGATCTTCAACGTCGACGGCGGGCAGATCATCCGATGATCCCAGCGATGAGGAGGAGCGGCGCGAGATGAACCCCCGCAGCGATGAGATCAGTGACGTTGTCGAGGACGATGCGCCCGATCCTCGGGTCGGCTGCATCGGATTGGGCAGCATGGGCGCCCCATTGGCGATGCGGCTGGTCGGCTGGCCCGGTGGGTTGGTGGTCTACGACGTGCGTGCGGAAGCGGCGGCACCTTTCGGCGATGCCGGCGCGACGGTGGCGGCCCGCGTCGCCGACGTCGCGGCCGCCGATCTGATCAGTATCACCGTGCTCGACGATGCCCAGGTGCGCGAGGTGGTGGCCGAACTCGCCGGGCACGTGTCGGCCGGAACGGTGATCGCCATCCACTCCACCATCGCCGACGGCACGGCCGCTGAGTTGGCGGACAGGCTGGCGCCCAACGGAATTCACGTCATCGATGCCCCGGTCAGCGGCGGCAGCGCAGCGGCCGTCAACGGTCAGCTCGCCACCATGGTGGGGGCCTCCCGCGAGGTGTACGACAGGGTCAAGCCCGTGTTCAAGCAGTGGGCGTCGCTGGTGATCCACGCCGGTGAGCCGGGTGCCGGTACGCGCATGAAGCTGGCACGCAACATGCTCACCTTCGCGGCCTTCGCTGCCGCCTGCGAGGCCATGCGACTGGCCGAGGCGGCGGGACTGGACCTGCAGGCACTGGGCCGGGTGGTCCGCCACACCGACGCCTTGACCGGCGGCCCGGGAGCGATCATGATCCGCGACAACATGCACGAGATCGAGTCCGGCCATTGGCTGTACGACATGTTCACCCACACTCGCGGACTCGGTGAGAAGGACCTGGATTTGGCCGTGCGGCTGGGAAATTCGCTGGGGCTTGAGTTGCCGTTGGCGCACATCGCGCGGCGTGACCTTGCCGACGGCCTGGGCGTGCCGCACCGGACGGAGGACTGAGGGTGGCCGAACACAGCGACGACGTACGCCGTAAAGGGCTCGACAAGATGAAGGAGGTCTACGGCTGGGACATGCCCGACCTGCCGGGTGACTACTTCGCCCTCACTGCCGATCATCTGTTCGCCGACATCTGGAGCAGGCCCGGACTGTCCATGCGCGACAAGCGAATCATGACGCTTTCGGTCGTCACCGCCCTGGGCCTGCCCGATCTGGCGGAGATTCAGGTCAGCGCCGCCCTGCGCAACGAGGAGATGACCGCCGCTGAACTGCGGGAGATGGCGATCTTCATCACCCACTACGTCGGATTCCCGCTCGGCTCGACGTTCAACTCCGTCGTTGAAAAGGTGATCGCCGCCAACAAAAAAGGGCCGTAAAGCCCCGTAAAGGCCCCTAGCTGACCGCCGCGCCGTAGCCGATCGCGCCCAGCACGAACACCGCCACCACGGCTGTCAGGGTGCCGAGGGCGAACGGCCACGCGGGTTTGCGCCCCGCCAGTCGGATGATGGTCAGGATCAGGCCTACCAGGCCGACCAGCGCGACCGCCAGAATCGTCGTCGTCACTGCGTTCACCGCTCCCTGCGGGCTGCAGGTCGGCGGCGGGCAGTGATCAAGAAATGCCAGCCCGGACAGGGCCATCAGAGATCCGATGCCGCCGATCGCCACGGTGAACACCATGGCGATGACGGAGATCGCCACATCGGCTCCGCTGCGTGGCGGTGGGGGCGGTGGGTACGGGTACGGATACGGCGGCGGATAGGGCGGATACGCGGGATATCCCATGCATACGGATGGTACGGACGGCGACGGTAGGTTCGCCTGATGAGCGACGAGCACCTGGAGGAACTCCTGCGCCGCCGTGCGCTCACCGCCGACGCCGCCCGGCCGGACGCCGTTGACCGGCGCCACGACGGCGGGGGCCGGACCGCGCGGGAGAACGTCGACGATCTGGTGGACGCCGGTTCGTTCGTCGAATACGGCCGGTTCACCCTTGCCGCGCAACGCAGTCGCCGCGACATCGATGATCTGATCGCCCGCACGCCCGCCGACGGGCTGATTGGCGGAACGGCGCGGGTGGACGGCCGGCCGTGCGCGGTGCTGTCCTACGACTACACCGTGCTGGCCGGGACACAGGGGGTGTTCGGCCACCGCAAGAAGGACCGGCTGTTCGAACTCATCGAGCGGATGCGGCTGCCGACGGTGTTCTTCACCGAGGGTGGCGGCGGGCGTCCCGGCGACACCGATTACCCAACGGTGTCCTCCTTGGAGGTGCGGGCGTTCAAGCTGTGGGCAGCGCTGTCGGGTGTGGTGCCGCGGATCGCGGTGGTCAAGGGGCGCTGTTTCGCCGGCAACGCGGTGATCGCGGGCTGCTCGGACATCATCGTCGCTACCGAGGACGCCTCGCTGGGGATGGGCGGTCCGGCCATGATCGCCGGCGGTGGGCTGGGCGAGGTGCCCCCCGACGACGTCGGCCCGATGTCGATGCAGGCGCCCAACGGGGTGGTCGATCTCGTCGTCCCCGACGAGGCGGCCGCGGTGGCCGTCACCAGGGAGCTCCTGGGCTACTTCGGCGGCGCGCTGCCTCCCGGCCCGGCCGCCGACCAGACCGTCCTGCGCACCGTCGTTCCCGAACGGGCGCGCCGCGCCTACCCGGTGGCCCCGATCATCACCACGCTGTCCGACGCCGGGTCGGTCACCTTCCTGCGCGAGCGGTTCGCCCCCGAGATGGTCACCGCCCTGGCCCGCATCGAGGGCCGGACCGTCGGGGTGATCGCCAACAACACCATGGTGATGGCCGATGCCATCACCGCGGCGGCCGCGGACAAGGCGGCGCATTTCCTGTCGTTGTGCGACACCTTCGGCATCCCGGTGGTGTCGCTGATCGACTGCCCCGGCTACATGGTGGGACCCGCCGCCGAGGCGCAGTCCCTGGTGCGGCGGGCATCCCGGATGCTGGTGGCCGGGGCGGCGATGCGGGTTCCGCTGGTGGCGGTGATCCTGCGCCGCGGCTACGGGTTGGGCGCTCAGGCGATGGCCGGCGGCAGCTTGCACGAACCGCTGCTGACGGTGGCCTGGCCGGGGGCGCACCTGGGCCCGATGGGCCTGGAAGGGGCGGTGCGGCTGGGTCTACGCAAGGAGTTGGAGGCCATCGCCGACGACGCCGAGCGCGAGGAGGTGGTCCGCCGCGCCACCGCCGCCGCGCAGGACAACGCCAGGGCGCTGCACGCGGCGGAACTGTTCGAGATCGACGACGTGATCGACCCGGCCGAGACCCGCGGCCTGATCACCGCCACGTTCGGTGCCGCCACGGCCTACGGGACGTTGCCGCGGCCGCGCAGGTTCGTCGACACCTGGTGACTCCCGGCTGCGGTGTGGACGGCGGCGGTAGGTTCCCCTGATGAGCGAACGGTGCCGAACGCCGGCGGGTGACACGTTGGCCCTGGTCGCGCTGCGCGGGCGCGGGGACCTGTTGGACCAGATCCTCGCGCCGGCGATCCACGGGCTGTGGCCGGACTTCATGCATGACCCGGTTGCGAAGATCTATTTCGAGAGACTGCGGTTCGAGGAACTCGGCTTCGAGGACTGCCGCGACACCGCCTTCGCGGTGGTGGAGCCGGAGCGGCCCGACATCGCCGTCGGCCGCGCGTTGGCGGTGCCCTTCGCATGGGTGGGGGTGCCGGGACGAGAGGCGCTGCCTGACACGGGCTGGGACGGCGTCCTGCGCTGGGCCGTTGAGGACCGCGCGCTGGGGCGAACGCCGGACACGCTGAGCGCGCTGGAGATCACCCTGCTGCCCGCCTATCGCGGCGCCGGCGGCTCGGCGGTCGTGCTCGATGCGATGCGCCGCTGCGCGGCGGACCGCGGGTTGCGTCACATGGTCGCTCCGGTGCGCCCGACGGGGAAAGCGGCCGAGCCGCTGACGCCCATGCAGGACTATGCGTATCGGGTGCGTGAGGATGGGCTGCCCGTCGATCCCTGGCTGCGCGTGCACATCCGAGCGGGTGGACGGATCGAGAAGGTGGCGCCCCTGAGCCAGACGATCCCCGGCACGCTGGCGCAATGGCGGGACTGGACGGGGCTGCCCTTCGACGTGACCGGCCCCGTGCTGGCGCCGGGCGCACTCGCGCCGGTGCATTGCTCGGTCGAACATGACCATGCGGTCCTTGTCGAGGCGAATATCTGGGTCCAACACGTCGTGCCGGCCTGATCCGGGAGGGGACGTTGCCCTTGGTGCGACTGGGCGTCTGGTAACCGCCTGGCTAGGGTGTGTCATCGTGCGCGTCCTCGTCATCGGGTCCGGTGCCCGCGAACACGCCCTGCTCGTTGGTCTCAAGCAGGACCCGGGGGTGGACTATCTGGCGGTGGCGCCCGGCAACGCCGGCACCGCCGCCGTCGCCCACCAGTACGACGTCGACGCCGCCTCCCCGGACGAGGTTGTCGCGCTGGCCCGTCGGGTCGATGCCGATCTTGTGGTGATCGGGCCGGAGGTGCCACTGGTGCGTGGGGTGGCCGACGCTCTGCGCGCGGCCGGGATCGCCTGCTTCGGGCCGTCGCGGGACGCCGCCCGCATCGAGGGCTCCAAAGCCTTCGCCAAAGACGTGATGGCCGCCTCCGGAGTGCGGACCGCGGCCAGCGAAACCGTCGAGAATCCGGCTGAACTCGATGCCGCCCTGGACCGGTTCGGCCCACCGGCCGGGCAGCGGGCCTGGGTGGTCAAGGATGACGGACTGGCTGCCGGCAAGGGCGTGGTGGTCAGCGCCGACCGGGACGCCGCCCGGGCGCACGCGGCCGACGTGCTGGCCGCCGGGCACCCGGTGCTGCTCGAGTCGTTCCTCGACGGTCCCGAGGTGTCGTTGTTCTGTCTGGTCGACGGCACCACCGTGGTACCGCTGCTGCCGGCTCAGGATTTCAAGCGGGTCGGCGACGGCGACATCGGACCCAACACCGGCGGCATGGGCGCCTACGCCCCGCTGCCGTGGTTGCCCGACTCGGTGACGGCGTCGATCGTGCGCGATGTCGTCGAGCCGGTGGCCGCTGAGATGGCCCGTCGCGGCTGCCCGTTCTTCGGGCTGCTGTACGCCGGGCTGGCGATTACTTCGGACGGGCCGGCTGTCGTCGAATTCAACTGCCGTTTCGGCGATCCCGAAACCCAGGCGGTGCTGGCGCTGCTGGAATCCCCGCTGGGCCGGCTGCTGCATGCCACCGCCACCGGAAAGCTGGCCGACTTCGGTGAACTGCAATGGCGGGACGGCTACGCGGTGACTGTGGTTCTGGCGGCGCAGAACTATCCCGGTTCGCCCAGGCTGGGCGACATCATCACCGGTGCCGACGCCGACGGTGTTCTGCACGCCGGCACCACCCGCCGCGGCGACGGGGCGGTCGTCTCATCCGGTGGCCGGGTCCTGTCGGTAGTCGGCACCGGAGCCGACCTCACCGCGGCGCGGGAGGCGGCCTACCGGATTATTGCGCCGATAACGCTGTCCGGCAGTCACTTCCGCACCGACATCGCGCTGAGTGCCGCCGAGGGGCGGATCACTCTGTGAAAGTGGAAGTTCCAGCGATCGACCGTCGCTGGATTCCTCGACACCATGAACATTCCTCTGAACGCGTTCAGGCGGTGAGCAGCGGCGCCATCCAGGCGATCTCACCGGGCAGTTGCGCGCGCCAGTAGCCGGCGTCGTGTCCGCCGGGGGAGAAGCCGCCGGCCGGCGGGGTCGGCAGTTGGGCGATGAATTCCTTGGTGGCCGCAGCGAACGGGTCGCTGGTTCCGCAGTCGATCCGCAGCGGAATCGAACCGAGGGCCGGTAGGCCCCACACGCTGTTGGCGGCGAAGTCCTCGGCGCCGTCGAACGCACCCGGGGCGGCTGCTCCCGCTGAGAGCCACAGGGCCGGACTGACCGCGCAGATGGCGGCCGTTCGCGCCGGGCCGAGTCGAGCCCCCAGCAGCAGGGCGCCGTAGCCGCCCATCGACCAGCCCAGGAAGCCGACCCGGGAGGTGTCCAAACCCTGCTCGGCGAGCATCGGGATCAGCTCGTCGGTGACCATCGCCCCGGCGTCCTCCCCGGAGGCGCGCCGGTGCCAGTAGCTTCCGCCGCCGTCGACGGCCACCACCGCGAACGGCGGCGAACCGGCGGCCACTGCCTGAGCCAGGCCGCCCTCGACACCGCCTGCCATCACCGCCGCCGCGCTGCTGCCCTTGCCGTGCAGTGCGATCACGGCACGCAACGGGGCGGTTTGGCCCGGCGGTCGGGCGATCGCCCACCTGGTCGGGATGCCGCCGCGGGCGGCGGAGATGAAGGTACCGGTCACCATGGTCGCCGCGGGGTCGGCGGATGCGAGACTATTGCGCACCGATGCGCTCAGTGCAGCCGCGCCCACGGCTCCGGCGCCCAGTCGAAGCACAGACCGGCGCGTGATGTCGGGCATTGCCACATGGTGTCCGAAGGTCACATCTTCGGGCAATTCCGGTCGCCGTTCCTGGCGCTGCTGGCAGCATGTCACCGGTGACGGCAGCGGTGACACCGAAGGGCGAGAGACGGCGGCACGCGCTCGTCCTTGCTGCCGGTGAACTGTTGTGCGAGGGCGGATTCCAGGCCGTCACGCACCGCGCGGTCGCTGAGCGAGCCAGCCTGCCGCTGGCGTCCACCACCTACTACTTCACCTCGTTGGACGAACTGATCGAGGCCGCTGTCGAGCATCTCGGCACCGCGGAGGTCGTCGAGCTCCGCGAGCGGGTCCAAGCGCTGCCCCGGCGCCGCCGGGGCGCCGAGGCGGCCGCCGAGCTTCTGGTCGACCTGCTGGCCGGTGAACCCACTAGGGAGCAATTGATTTCGCGCTACGAGCGCTACATCGCCTGCGCGCGCCATCCTGCGATGCGCGGGGTGGAGCGCCGACTGCTGCAAACCCGGGTCGAAGCGGTCACCGAAGCGATGGCGCGTTCCGGCCGTCGCGCCCGCATCGACATGATGACCGCGCTGCTGTACGCCGTCGACGGAGCGGTGGCTTCGGCGCTGATTGACGACCAGGACGGGCAACGTCCGAGTGTTCATGCCACTCTGGTTGACGTGGTTGACGCGCTGGCTCCTATCGACGATCTGGTCTGACATGGTGTTCTCGAATGTCTCCCGTCCGGTGACGGGAATCATCGACGGCGTGCTGGACCGCGCTCTGGTGCTCGGCTACACCAAGATCGGATCCGGACTACGGCGGCGTTGGTGGCCCGCCGACCCGGACCCCGATGCACTGGTGGGCAAGCGGGTCCTCGTGACCGGCGCCACCGCGGGGATCGGGCTGGAAATGGCCCGCGCCTTCGCCCGCCTGGGTGCCACGGTGCACCTGCTGGGTCGCAATCCGACCAAGGTTCGGCACTGTGTCGCCGAGATCTCCGCCGAACTGCCCGGCGCTGAGGTCATCGGTGAAGTCTGCGACGTCTCCGACCTGGACGCGGTGGCGGCGTGGACTTCCAATTTCGCCGACCGGGTGCCCGCTCTGGACGGCCTGGTACACAACGCCGGCCTGATGCCCAAAGAGCGGCTGGTCACCCCGCAGGGCCATGAACTACAACTGGCTACCCACATCCTCGGACCGCATCTGATGACCGAACGACTGCTCCCGCTGTTGCGTGCCGCCCGCGGCGCCTCGGTGGTGTTCGTGTCCTCGGGCGGAATGTACAGCGCCCCGCTGGTGGTCGAGGACCTGGAGTCCAACCACGACTACAACGGAGTGCGCACCTACGCCCGGACCAAGCGCATGCAGGTGGTGCTGGCCGATGCCTGGGCTCACCGCCTGGCCGGCACCGGCGTCAAGGCGGAAAGCATGCACCCGGGATGGGTCGACACCCCGGGGGTGGCGGAGTACCTGCCGCGGTTTCGGGTGATCACCCGACCGCTGCTGCGTGAGTTGGCCGACGGCGCCGACACCGTGGTGTGGCTGGTAGCCACCCGGCCGGAGTCCAAGCCGGGCCACTTCTGGCACGACCGCGCCCAACGACCGACGACGTTCGGCTGGCAGCGCTCGGAGAACCCGGCGAAGGTGCGGCGGTTCCTGCATCAGGTCAGCGATCTGACCGGCACGTCCAAGGCGTGGTCCTAGGTTCTCAGCGTCCTAGGTTCTCAGCGTCCTAGGTTCTCAGCGTCGGCGTGACGATACAGCCGGTTTCGGTGTCGCCGTAGACGGTGACGTCGTGCGGACGCACAGCGGCGTACCGCGCGATGTAGGCGCACAGCACGGCGTCGATCGGGTCCTCCGCCCGGCGCAACTGCGCCTTGCTGGTGGCGCGCTCGACGCCGGTTCGCAGTGCAGCCCAGTCGCTCGACGACGTGACGACGATGTCGAGCGCTTCGATGAAAACCATGAGCCGCAACAACTCTGACTTCAGCTGCGCGATATCGCGGCCCTGTTTCTGCTTGTACTTCAACGTCTTGGTGAGTCCGAACAGCGCCACACTTGCGGCGTGCGGGTACACCTCCAGCGCCTTGCGCCGGGCGTCCGAGCGCGGATCCAGATCCAGGTGCAGTTCCGCGCACAACCGTGCCCCGCGACCTCCGTCGGCGAACCAGGCCAGACCGGTGTTGGCCGGATGCGCCCCAGCGTCGAAACGCCGGAAGTCACGGTTCAGCTCGGCCTCGCAAGGCCGGTTCCCGCCGGGGTTGCGGACCACCAGCGGAGCGTCGATGGCCACCACGCAGTCACCGGTGACGTAGGGCCGCAGCTGGGCCAGGACATCATCGTCGTCACCAGCCACGCCGACGTGACACAGCACGCCGGACGCGTCCAAGACGGCCACTCCCGTTGGGCTGCGCTGGCCCCAGGCCAGGTCGACTCCGACGTAGTGCACGAGGAGAACCGTAAACTTTCCGCTCGTGACAATCCCGAATGTCCTGGCCAGCCGCTACGCCAGCAACGAGATGGTCGCCATCTGGTCGCCCCAGGCGAAGATCGTCGCCGAGCGGCGGCTCTGGTTGGCGGTTCTGCGCGCTCAGCGTGAGCTCGGTGTGGACGTGCCGGACGCCGCGGTGGACGACTACCAGCGCGTCCTCGACCAGGTGGACCTCGCCTCCATCGCCGCCCGCGAGCGGGTGCTGCGCCACGACGTGAAGGCCCGGATCGAGGAGTTCAACGCGCTCGCCGGGCATGAGCACGTGCACAAGGGCATGACCAGCCGAGACCTGACCGAGAACGTCGAGCAGTTGCAGATCCGGCAGTCGCTGCAACTGGTGCATGCCCACGGCGTGGCGGTCGCCGCCCGGCTCGCCGAACGCGCCGTCGCCTACCGCGACCTCGTGATGGCCGGCCGCAGCCACAACGTCGCAGCCCAGGCCACAACGTTGGGCAAGCGGTTCGCCTCCGCTGCGCAGGAAACGGTGATCGCGCTGAGCCGGATTCGCGAGCTCCTCGACCGCTACCCGCTGCGCGGCATCAAGGGGCCGATGGGCACCGGCCAGGACATGCTGGACCTGTTCGACGGCGACACCGACCGACTGGCCGAACTGGAAAGCCGGGTGGCCGATTTCCTCGGATTCACCGCGGTGTTCGACAGCGTCGGCCAGGTGTACCCCCGCTCGCTTGACCACGACGTGCTGTCCGGGCTGGTGCAGCTGGGGGCAGGGCCGTCGTCGATGGCGCACACCATCCGCTTGATGGCCGGGCATGAACTGGTCACCGAGGGCTTCGCGGCCGGTCAGGTCGGCTCGTCGGCGATGCCGCACAAGATGAACACCCGCAGCTGCGAACGGGTCAACGGTCTGCAGGTGGTGCTGCGCGGGTACGCGTCGATGGCCGCCGAACTGGCTGGGGCGCAATGGAACGAGGGCGACGTGTTCTGCTCGGTGGTCCGCCGGGTTGCCCTGCCGGATGCATTCTTCGCCATCGACGGCCAGATTGAGACGTTCCTGACGGTGCTGACCGAGTTCGGCGCCTACCCGGCGGTGATTCAGCGCGAGCTGGACCGGTACCTGCCGTTCCTGGCCACCACCAAGGTTCTCATGGCCGCGGTGCGGGCCGGCATGGGCCGCGAAGCCGCCCACGAGGTGATCAAGGAACATGCCGTGGCCGTCGCGCTGACGATGCGGGAGCGCGGCGCCGAACCCGACCTGCTGGCCCGGCTGGCCGCCGACCCCCGGTTGCCGCTGGACCGGGCGGCGCTGGAGGCCGCCCTGGCGGACAAGAAGTCCTTCACCGGTGCGGCGGGTGATCAGGTGGATGCCGTGGTCGCGGCGGTGGACGAGTTGGTGGCGGCCTACCCCGACGCGGCGGCCTACTCGCCAGGCGCCATCCTCTAACCGATTTCGGTGCATTCCCGTGCGCTGAGCGCTCGCTAGCGCACCGAAATCGCGGCGCGAATCGCCGCCAGAACACGCTCAGGGTGCCCGGTGATGTCCAGCCAGGTGAATCGCAGCACCTGCCAACCGTGCAGGGCCAGCCAGTTCTGCCGCGAGCGATCATTCTGGAAAGCCTGCCGATCGCTGTGGAACGCCCAGCCGTCGATCTCAATGGCCACCCGCTGCGCAGGGAACGCGAAGTCGACGAAGTAGGGGCCGACTGTGAAGTTGGCGTGCCATCCGCTGATCCCTGCGGTCCGCAGTAGCTGAACCACAAGGCGCTCTGCTTCCGACCGTGCACCGCCCGCGGCGGCCTGAAGCATCCGCCGCGCCGCGGCTGCCCCGTAGCGGCCCCGGTTACGGACGTGTGTCCGCTGTAGATCCGCGAGGTCGACCCGCCGTTGCAGGGCGGAGTCCATGATCTTCGGCCCGCCACCCCTTCGGGCCGAGGCCTCCAACACCGTCAACGCCAGTCCGGTCACACGCAGGCCACGGTCCTCGAATACGTCTTGCTCGTCCAGGTCGCGACGGCGAAGTGTGATCCCTGGGCTGCCTCGGCCGCTGGCGGTGCGTGGCACCGTGACTTCAACCGCCGCAGGCTCGAGTGTCATCAGGCCCAGCCACCAGGCGGCGGCCAGTCCGCTGGCGACTGCTCGGGGACCGCGACCCCACACCGCGGCCCGCACTCGCGCGGCGGCAGTGAAAGGCCGATCGTCGACGAAGTACACGCCGGAACCGCAGCGACGCCACCGTCCTGAGCGCACTTTCCGGCGGACTGCGAATTCGCTGATGCCCGCACGCCTGGCCTGAGCGAGCGTGATGACGCCGTCGTGGCGGCGAAGATAGTTCTCGATCACATGGTCGTGGACGGCCTGTCGGCCCAAACGGTTCCCTTCGGTGCGTTTGCGTGCGCTGAGCGCTCGCTAGCGCACCGAAGTCACCCGGGCCACACCCGCGGAGCGCAACTCCAGGGCCGCCAACCCCCGTACCGCGTGCGGATCTTGACGCCGCCACGCGCCGACCGGGTCCTCGTTGACCTCGGTCAACCGTCGCAGCGGCCGATTGGCCAGCGCCCGCAGCGCCAGCAACTGTTCACCCGCCGGGGTCTGCGCCAGCGCGATCACCGTCCACTTGCGCCGGAAGAATCGGATGCGCAGAAACAGCCACGGCATACCGATCGCCAGGATCGGCGGCGCCGCCACCGCGATGGCCAGCAGAATCGCCAGCCAGGTCGCGGTGGTGTTGAGGTTCTGCCCTGCCCCGGCCAGGTCCAGAGCCGCTTCGCTGGCGGCGCGCAGTGGTGTGGACACCGCATCACCGACCAGCGGGATGCGGTCGGCGCTGTCCCCGGCCGAACTCAGGTTGTCGGAAATGCCGGTGGCGCCGTCCTTGACCTGCGTTCCCACCGTTGCGATCTCGGCGATGGCGCGATGTACCCCCAGACCGACCATCACCCAGATGGTGATCCAGGCGGCGGCGAGCAGATCGCTGATCAACTGGGCGGTCAGCCGGCCTGGTGTGGTGGCATAGGGCAGGAAACGCGACGTCATGGGTTCGATCCCAGCACAGCTGACCAGTCAGCGGACTCAGACCTATGGCGTGGCTCCTGCGCGGCTCACTCCGTTGCGCCGCATCGTCGCCCCGCTAGGCCGATGGCGTGGCTCCTGCGCGGCTCACTCCGTTGCGCCGCATCGTCGCCCCGCTAGGCCGATGGCGTGGCTCCTGCGCGGCTCACTCCGTTGCGCCGCATCGTCGCCCCGCTAGGCTGACGCGGTGCGTCCCGCCCTGACCGACTACCGGCACTTGGCCAGCGGCAAAGTACGTGAGCTCTACCGCATCGACGACGACCATCTGCTGTTCGTCGCGACCGACCGGATCTCGGCGTTCGACTACATCCTGGATAGCGTCATCCCGGACAAGGGCCGCATCCTCACGGCGATGAGTGTCTTCTTCTTCGGCCTGGTGGACGCGCCGAACCACCTGGCGGGCCCACCGGACGACCCGCGCATTCCGGCCGAGGTGCTGGGACGCGCTTTGGTGGTGCGCCGCCTGGACATGGTCCCGGTCGAATGTGTGGCGCGCGGCTATCTGACCGGCTCGGGCCTGCAGGACTACCAGCGCACCGGAGCGGTGTGCGGAATCCAGCTGCCGCCCGGCCTGGTCGAGGCGAGCAAGTTCGACCAACCGCTGTTCACCCCCGCGACCAAGGCCGAGCTCGGCGAGCACGACGAGAACATCAGCTTCGACGAGGCGGTGCACCTGGTGGGTGCGGCCCGTGCCGCCCAGTTGCGGGAACTGACGCTGAACACCTACCGGCAAGCCGCCGACCACGCGCTGAACAAGGGAATCATCATCGCCGACACGAAATTTGAATTCGGCGCCGATACCGACGGCCGGCTGGTGCTGGCCGACGAGGTTTTCACGCCCGACTCGTCCCGGTATTGGCCGGCGGACTCCTACACCGAAGGCCGGGTGCAGCCCAGTTTCGACAAGCAGTTCGTGCGGAACTGGCTGACCGGGCCGGACTCGGGTTGGGACCGGCACGGCTCGCAACCGCCGCCGCCGCTGCCCGAGGAGATCGTGGCAGCCACTCGTAGCCGCTACATCGAAGCCTACGAACGTATTTCGGGGTGCAAGTTCGCGGACTGGATCGGAGGCGTTGCATGACTGGTCCGATTCCGAAGCGCGTCGAGGCCAAGCGCGTCCATCACGACGACGAGTTCATCGACCCCTACGAGTGGATGCGGGAGAAGTCCGACCCCGAAGTCATCGCGCACCTTGAGGCCGAGAACGCCCACGTCGAGGAGGCGACTGCCTACCAGGAGCCGTTGCGGCAGAAGATCTTCGACGAGATCAAGGCCCGCACCAAGGAGACCGACCTGTCGGTGCCCCTGCGTCGCGGCGACTGGTGGTACTACGGTCGCAGCTTCGAGGGCAAGCAGTACGGCGTGCACTGCCGCTGCCCGATCTCGGGCGCGGGCGACTGGGAACCGCCGGTGCTCGACGAGCACACCGAGATTCCAGGCGAACAGATCCTGCTCGACGAGAACGTCGACGCCGAGGGCCACGACTACTTCGCTGTCGGCGCGGCCAGCGTCAGCCCGGACGGCCACATCCTGGCCTACTCGGTCGACGTGGTCGGCGACGAGCGATACACCCTGCGATTCAAGGACTTACGCACCGGCGAGTTGTACCCCGACCGCATCACCGGCATCAACGCCGGACTGACCTGGGCGACCGACAGCGCCACGGTGTACTACACGACCGTCGACGAGGCCTGGCGACCGGACACCGTATGGCGCCACCAACTCGGCCACACCGGTCCGGACGAGCAGGTGTTCAACGAGCCCGACGAGCGTTTCTGGGTGGCGGTGGGCCGTACCCGCAGCAATGCCTTCATCGTCATCGCTGCCGGTTCGGCGATCACCTCCGAGGTCCGGGTCGCCGACGCGTCTGATCCGCAGTCCGAGTTCCGCGTCGTGCTGCCCCGCCGCGACGGAGTGGAGTACTCCGTCGATCACGTCGTGGTCGACGGTCAGGACAGGTTCCTGATGCTGCACAACGACGGGGCGCCGAATTTCACCCTGGTCGAGGCGCCGGTCGACGACCCCACCGCGCAGCGGACCTTGATCCCCGCCAGCGACGACGTCCGGCTGGAGGGCGTCGACGCCTTCGCCCGGCACTTCGTTCTGCACTACCGTCGCGAGGCGCTGCCGAGTCTTGCGCTCTGGCCGATCATCGAGGGCGGTTACGGGACGCCGTCGGAGATCACCTTCGACTCCGAACTCATGGCCAGCGGCCTTGGCGGCAACCCCAACTGGGACGCTCCGCGGCTGCGGATCGGCGCCACGTCGTTCGTGACCCCGATGCGCATCTATGACATGGATCTCGGGCCCGGCGAACTGGCGACCGGTGCCCGGACGCTGCTGCGCGAGCAGCCGGTCCTAGGTGACTACCGCCGCGACGACTACGTCGAACGCCGGGACTGGGCGGTCGCCGATGACGGCACCCGCATCCCGATCTCGCTGATGTACCGCAAGGGTGTCGAATTCCCTGCTCCCACAGTGCTATACGGGTATGGCGCCTACGAGTCCAGCGAGGATCCCCGGTTCTCCATCGCCCGATTGTCGCTGCTGGACCGTGGCGCTGTGTTCGCTGTCGCCCATGTCCGCGGCGGCGGTGAAATGGGTCGGCTGTGGTACGAGCGGGGCAAGCTGCTGGAGAAGAAGAACACCTTCACCGACTTCATCGCCGTGGGGCGTCACCTGGTGGACGAGGGACTGACCCGGCCGCGCAACATGGTGGCGCTGGGCGGCAGCGCCGGCGGCCTGCTGATGGGCGCGGTGGCCAACATGGCGCCGGACCTGTTCGCCGGCATCCTTGCGCAGGTGCCCTTCGTCGACCCGCTCACGACGATCCTGGACCCGTTGCTGCCGTTGACGGTGACCGAGTGGGACGAGTGGGGCAACCCCTTGGAGGACAGCGACGTTTACTTCTACATGAAGTCCTACTCGCCGTATGAAAACGTCGAAGCCCAGGAGTATCCGGCGATTCTGGCGATGACATCGCTGAACGACACCCGGGTGTTCTACGTCGAGCCCGCCAAATGGGTCGCCGCGCTGCGTCACACCAAGACCGATCCGCACCCCGTGCTGCTGCGCACCCAGATGGCGGCCGGCCACGGCGGCATCAGCGGACGATACGAACGATGGAAGGAAACGGCGTTCCAGTTCGCCTGGCTGCTGGCGACCGCCGACCCCGACCGGTACGGCAAGGATGTCCCGGGAGAACCGGTCTAGCCGGCCGACCCGCTGGCCGTCGTGGCGATCCCGCCGTCGACCGGGATCACCGCCCCGTTGACGTAGGAGCCGGCCCGGCTGGCCAGGAACACGGCGATGCCGGCCATATCGTCGTCGCGGCCGATGCGGCGCAGTGGCGCCGCGGCGGCGATCGCCTCGCCGAACGCCTCCAGGGTGGCCGCCATCATCTTCGACGGGAACGGTCCCGGCGCGATCGCGTTGACGGTGATGTGCTGCGGGCCAAGCTCTTTGGCCAGCACCCGGGTGAGCTGATGGATCGCGGCCTTGCTCGCCGAGTAGGAGTAGGTGGGCATCGGGCTGACGTGGATCCCGTCGATGCTCCCGACGTTGATCACACGTGCCGGGTCGTCCTGCGTCCCGGCGTTGCGCAGTGCCGGCAGTAGCTCCTGGACCATCCAGAACGGCGACTTGACGTTGAGGTCGATCACCCGGTCCCAGGCTGCGGCGGGGAAGCTCTGCAGCGGCTCGCCCCAGGTTGCGCCGGCGTTGTTGACCAGAATGTCCAGGTGGTCGTTGCCGGCTAGCACATCCGCCGCCAGTCGCGCGCACTCCTCCTGCCGTGCCAAGTCGGCCGGCACACCGCGCACCGGCCCGAACTCCGACAGTGCCGCCACCGCCTGCTCGCAGGCCTCGACCTTGCGGGAGCTGACCACCACATCGGCGCCGGCCTGCAGCAGGCCGCGTGCGATCATCATGCCGATCCCGCGGGTGCCGCCGGTGACCAGAGCGGTCTTGCCGTCCAGTCCGAAAAGTCTGCTCAGATCAGCTGCGCTCACGTCGGTGCTCCTTTAAAAGCCCTGGGCCACTTCGGGATTGAGCACCCGGAAGTCGGTGTCGGTCAACTCGGTCAGGCGGCCGTAGAAGATGCCCCGCGCCTCCGGCGCGATGATGCCCTGATGGATGGGGACGGCGTGGTCGGGGGACACCGCGCGCAGGTAGTCCACGGCTTCGGAAATCTTCAACCAGGGCGCGGCCGCCGGGGTGGCGAGCACCTGTACCGGTTCGCCGGGAACGAACAGAGCGTCGCCGGGATGCATCAGCTTGGCCGGATGCTCGTCGTCGCCCACCAGGTAGGACATGTTGTCGATCATCGGAATGTCGGGATGGATCACCGCGTGGCGGCCGCCCACTCCGCGGATTCGTAGGCCGTCCACGGTCAGTTCGTCGCCGACGTGCACCGCCTGCCAGTCTCCGCCGAGCATCGCCGCGGTCTGCGGGTCGGCGTACAGCGCCGCCTGCGGGTTGGCCTCCACCAGTGCGGGCAGCCGTTGCGGGTCGGCGTGGTCGGGGTGCTGGTGGGTCAGCAGAATCGCAGACAGGCCGGTGATGCCCTCGAAGCCGTGCGAGAAGTTGCCAGGGTCGAACAGCAGTCGGGCGACACCGAAGTCGGCGAGCAGGCATGAATGACCGAAATGTGTCAACTCCATGCCTACGATTGTGCTCGCTCACAGGAGGCAGCGGCATGCGGATTGCCCTCATCGCGGTGGTTCTCGCCTCCTATCTCGCTGTCGCGGCGCCGGCGGCCGCCGAACCGGCCAGTACTTGCCCGCCGGCCTGCAACCGAATCCCCGAGACCGCCTGGATCGCACCGTCGGCCATCCCGCTGAACCCGACCTACTCCTGGCCGCAGCTCGCCGGACTGTCGGTGACGGCACGAGCGCCCCGGTTCGCCTTCGAGGAGTTGTGCGCCACCCCGGCCGTCGCCGGGGACCCGCGCAGCTACGTCGTCGCCGAACGATCCGAGGTGTCCAACGCGAAAGGGCAGTGGCAGCTGCGCGCCCAGGTGCTGCACTGGCGCGGCGAGACGTGGTGGGCCGGCGAGCGCGTCGAGGAAGTCTTCGCCGCCGCGGTCGCGGCGCTGCGCGCCTGCCAGGCGACCAACCCGGCGGCGTCGGCGTCGCTCATCGTCGACCAGCCCGACCGGCTGGCCGCCGCGATCAGCGGCCCGGTCGTGATGCGTCAATACCTGCTCGCCGACCGGCTCAATAGCACGCTCACCGAATTGGCTCTGTGGTCCGACGCCCCGCCGCAGACGCCGTGGCCGGCCGTGACCGACACCGCGGTTCTCGACGCGCTCGGCGCCCCGCTGTGCACCGCCTATATCGACTCCTGCCCCTGACCCGCCGGTAGGATCAGCGGCGCACAGAGCCGCACCGCCCCCGACATAAGGAGCCCCGTGCCCCGGGTAGTTGTCACCGTGATGCCGAAGACCGAGATCCTCGACCCGCAGGGACAGGCCATCGTCGGCGCGCTGGGCCGGCTGGGTCATCCCGGAATCACCGATGTCCGGCAGGGCAAGCGCTTCGAACTCGAGGTCGACGAGAACGTCACCGACGACGAATTGGCCGAGATCGCCGAGTCGCTGCTGGCCAACACCGTCATCGAAGACTGGGCCGTCACCCGGGATCCGGCATGAGCGGCCAGCGAGAAGCGAAGGCGGATCGCGCATGACTGCCCGCGTCGGGGTCATCACCTTCCCCGGAACCCTCGACGACGTCGACGCCGCCCGCGCGGTACGGCTGGCCGGCGCCGAGGCGGTCAGCCTGTGGCACGGCGTTTCCAACCTGAAAGGCGTCGACGCCGTGGTGGTGCCGGGCGGTTTCTCCTACGGCGACTATCTGCGCTGCGGGGCGATCGCCAAGTTCGCCCCGGTGATGGGCGAGGTGATCGCGGCCGCGCAGCGCGGCATGCCGGTGCTCGGCATCTGCAACGGTTTTCAGATCCTCTGTGAAGCCGGTCTGCTGCCGGGCGCGCTGGCCCGCAACGCGGGACTGCACTTCATCTGCCGGGACGTGTGGTTGACGGTGGGCTCCGTCACCACCGCGTGGACATCGCGCTACGAGTCCGGCGCGCAGCTGCTGGTTCCGCTGAAATCGGGCGAAGGACGTTACGTGGCAAGCGAATCCGTGCTCGACGAGCTGGAAGGCGAAGGCCGGGTGGTGTTCCGCTACGCCGACAACCCCAACGGCTCGATGCGTGACATCGCCGGCATCAGTTCGGCCGACGGGCGGGTGGTCGGGCTGATGCCGCACCCCGAGCACGCCACCGAGCCGCTCACCGGACCGTCCGACGACGGGCTGGGCATGTTCTATTCCGCCCTCGACGCGGTACTGGCTGTCTAATCCGATGACCGGGGGCGCCACCGCGCAGGGTCTGTGCGAGTTCATCGACGCCTCGCCGTCGCCCTTTCACGTCTGCGCCACCACGGCGGCCCGTCTGCGGGCCGCCGGTTACACCGAACTGGCCGAGACCGACCGGTGGCCGGAGGGCCCCGGCCGGTTCTTCACCGTCCGCTCTGGGTCGCTGGTCGCCTGGAATGGGGACGCGCACGGGGAAACACACGGCACCGCTGACGCCGACCGGCCGTTTCGCATCGTCGGCGCGCACACCGACAGCCCCAATCTTCGGGTCAAACAGCACCCCGACCGCATGGTGGCCGGCTGGCAGGTGGTGGCTCTGCAGCCCTACGGCGGGGCGTGGCTGAACTCGTGGTTGGACCGCGACCTGGGCCTGAGCGGCCGGCTGTCGGTGCGTGACGGCAAGGCCGAAGACGGGATCGCGCACTGGCTGGTGCGTATCGACGAACCTCTGCTGCGGGTGCCGCTGCTGGCCATCCACCTGTCCGAGGACCGCAACGCGGTGTCGCTCAACCCGCAGCGCCACCTCGACGCGGTGTGGGGGTCGGGGGAGCGGCCGCGGTCACTGTGGCACTACCTCGCCGAGCGGTTCGAGGTGGCGCCCGGCGACCTGCTGTCCGCGGACTTGATGACCCATGATCTGGCGCCCGCACAGCTGATCGGCGCGGACGGCGATCTCGTCAGCGCACCACGGCTGGACAACCAGGCCACCTGCTACACCGGACTGGAGGCACTCCTGGCGGCTGAACCGGGCGGTCACGTGCCGGTGCTGGCCCTGTTCGACCATGAAGAGGTGGGTTCCACCTCCGACCACGGGGCCCAGTCGGACCTACTGCCGACCGTCCTGGAGCGGATCGTGCTGACCCGCGGCGGGGACCGCCAGGACTTCCTACGGTCGCTGACCGCCTCGATGGTGGCTTCCGGCGATATGGCGCACGCCACCCACCCGAACTACCCGGACCGCCACGAGCCGTCCCACCCGATCCGGGTCAACGGCGGGCCGGTGCTCAAGGTGCACCCCAACCTGCGCTACGCCACCGACGGGCGCACCGCCGCGGCGTTCGAACTGGCCTGCCGTCAGGCCGGGGTGCCGCTGCAGCGCTACGAACACCGCGCCGACCTGCCGTGCGGATCGACCATCGGGCCGATGACGGCGGCGCGCACCGGCATCCCCACCGTCGATGTCGGGGCTCCCCAGCTGGCCATGCACTCCGCACGGGAGCTCATGGGCGCCCGGGACGTGGCCGCCTACGCCGCGGCGCTGGCGGCGTTCCTCGTGCCGTCCTGACGGCAGTAGGGTCGAGCGATGAGCCTGTCCGTGGAGATGATCACCGTCGACTGCGTCGATCCTGAACGGCTTGCGCAGTGGTGGGCCGACGTCCTCGGCGGGTCACCGTCGGCGATCATGCCCGGCGAGTTCGTCGTGCTGGCCAGGATGCCGGGACCTCATCTGGGATTTCAGCGCGTCGAGGCTCCCACACCCGGTAAGAACCGAGTTCACCTGGACTTCACCGCACCCAACCTGGACACCGAAGTCGCCCGGCTGGTGTCCCTGCGCGCCACCGAGACCGCCCGGCACGAAGTCCGCGGCGGGTTCCGCTGGGTGGTCCTGGCCGACCCGGACGGCAACGCCTTCTGCATCGCGGCGCCGCGCGACTGACGCTCACTAGACTCACCGGCGTGACAGTCGACACCGTCGAGCACGCATCCTCGACCCCGGACCACCCGCAGCCCTATCGGGAACTTGGACTCAAAGACGACGAGTACGGGCGCATCCGGGACATCCTGGGCCGTCGGCCCACCGACGCCGAGCTGGCGATGTACTCGGTGATGTGGAGCGAGCACTGCTCTTACAAGTCCTCCAAGGTGCACCTGCGCTACTTCGGCGAGACCACCACCGAGCAGATGCGCGCCGGCATGCTTGCCGGGATCGGCGAGAACGCCGGGGTGGTCGACATCGGCGACGGCTGGGCCGTCACCTTCAAGGTCGAGTCACACAATCACCCGTCGTACGTGGAGCCCTATCAGGGGGCGGCCACCGGTGTCGGCGGCATCGTGCGCGACATCATGGCGATGGGCGCCCGCCCGGTGGCGGTGATGGATCAGCTCCGGTTCGGTGCCGCCGACGCCCCCGACACCCGGCGGGTGGTCGACGGTGTGGTGCGCGGCATCAGCGGCTACGGAAACTCGCTGGGGTTGCCCAACATCGGCGGCGAGACGGTGTTCGACGCGTCGTACGCGGGCAACCCGTTGGTCAACGCGATGTGTGTGGGTGTGTTGCGCAAAGAGGATCTGCACCTGGCGTTCGCCTCGGGCACCGGCAACAAGATCATCCTGTTCGGCGCCCGCACCGGATTGGACGGCATCGGCGGGGTGTCGGTGCTGGCCAGTGACACCTTCTCTGGTGACGAGGGACACGAAGCCGAAGGCGGAGCTGGACCCAAAAGAAGAGGCGGGGCCGGCAGAAAGAAACTCCCCAGCGTGCAGGTCGGTGACCCGTTCACCGAGAAGGTGCTCATCGAGTGCTGCCTGGAGCTCTACGCCGCCGGACTGGTGGTCGGCATCCAGGACCTCGGCGGCGCCGGATTGTCCTGTGCCACTTCGGAACTGGCGTCCGCCGGCGACGGTGGCATGGCGATCGAGCTGGAGCGGGTGCCGCTGCGCGCGGCCAACATGACCCCCGCCGAGGTGCTTTCCAGCGAGTCCCAGGAGCGGATGTGCGCGGTGGTGGCGCCGGAAAACGTCGAGGCATTCATGGCGGTGTGCCGCAAGTGGGATGTGCTGGCGACGGTGATCGGTGAGGTCACCGACGGCGACCGGCTCGTGATCACCTGGCACGGCGAGACCGTCGTGGACGTGCCGCCGCGCACCGTCGCCCACGAGGGCCCGGTATACCAGCGCCCGCTGGCCCGCCCGGACACCCAGGACGGCCTCAACGCCGACACCTCCGCGGCGCTGCCGCGGCCGAAGACCGGCCAGGAGCTGCGCGCGACTCTGCTTGCGCTGCTGGGCAGCCCGCACCTGTGCAGCCGGGCGTTCATCACCGAGCAGTACGACCGCTACGTACGGGGCAATACCGTGCTGGCCGAACACGCCGACGGCGGTGTGTTACGGATCGACGAGGAGACCGGACGCGGGATCGCGGTGTCCACCGACGCCTCCGGCCGCTACACCCAGCTCGACCCCTATACCGGCGCGCAGCTGGCGCTGGCCGAGGCCTACCGCAACGTGGCGGTCACCGGGGCCACCCCCATCGCCGTCACCAACTGCCTGAACTTCGGCTCCCCGGAGGACCCGGGCGTCATGTGGCAGTTCGCCCAGGCCGTGCGCGGTCTGGCCGACGGTTGTGCGGCCCTGGGCATTCCGGTGACCGGCGGCAACGTCAGCTTCTACAACCAGACCGGCGCGACGCCGATCCTGCCCACCCCGGTTGTCGGCGTGCTCGGCGTGCTCGACGACGTGCGGCGGCGGCTGCCGACCGGACTGGGCGCCGAGCCGGGGGAGAGCCTATTCCTGCTCGGGGACACCCGCGACGAGTTCGACGGATCGATCTGGGCGCAGGTCACCGCCGACCATCTCGGCGGCCTGCCGCCGAAGGTGGACCTGGCCCGGGAGAAGCTGCTCGCCGAGGTACTGGTGGCGGCCTCACGGGACGGGCTCGCCTCTGCGGCGCACGATCTCAGCGAAGGCGGCTTGATGCAGGCCGTCGTCGAGGCATCGCTGGCCGGCGAAACCGGCTGCCGGCTGGTCCTTCCGGAAGATGTCGACCCGTTCGTATTCCTGTTCTCCGAATCAGCCGGCCGGGCGCTGGTCGCGGTTCCGCGCACCGAGGAGAGCCGGTTCCGGGCGATGTGCGAGGCGCGGGGGCTGCCCGCGACCCGGATCGGAGTCTCCGATGACGGATCGGATTCGGTTGAGGTTCAAGACTTTTTCACGGTGACGCTGGAGGAGCTGCGCAGCACATCTGAAGGGGTGCTGCCCAGTCTGTTCGGATGACGCGCGAGTCGGTGGCGGCCTGGGCGTGGTCTCTGTTGCGCCTGGACTTCACCGGCATCGTGTTCTCCGCGCTATTCTTCTGCCTCTCACTCACGCCGTCGCTGCTGCCGCGGGACTGGGTCATGGGCGGGATCATCGGCGGTATCAACGCCGCCATCGGCTACGGCATCGGGGTCTTGATCGGCCGGGCACTCGGGGCGGTCGTGCGGGGCCGGCGCTTCGCGGCGCGGCTGCGCAGCCTGCCGCGGTTCGCGTTGCAGGCCACGGTGATCGCCGTCTCGGTCGGTGCGAGCCTGCTGATGGTGGTTCCTGCGGCGGCCTGGCAGCGGCAGGTCGCCGCGGTGATGGGTATCGAGGGTCCGCCCACCGCGTCGTATCTGCGCACCGTGGCGTTGGCGGTGCTCATCGCCTGCTCGCTGATCGCCGTCGCCCGGCTGGTCAAAGACCTCATCAAGGCGCTGGCCCGGATGATGATCCGGCGCTGGCGGATCGACGACGAAGTCGCCATGTTCATCGGCACCGCGATCGTCGTGGTGCTCACCATCACCGTGGTCAACGGGCTGCTGGTGCGAGGCTTGCTCGCCGGGGCTAGTTCGGTGTTCAAGCCCCAGAACGCAGCCACCCGGCCGGGGGTTGAGCAGCCGCAGCAGCCCGAAAGGTCAGGCGGCCCAGACTCGTTCGCCGCCTGGGATTCGTTGGGTTTTCAGGGCCGCAACTTCACCGGAACCGGTCCGCGTGCCGCGGAACTTGCTGAACTCAACGGCCGCCCGGCCAAGGAACCGATCCGCATCTACGTCGGCCTGCAGACCGCCGCCACTACCGACGAGCGGGTGGCGGTGCTGCTGTCGGAGTTGCAGCGCACCCGCGCCTTCGAACGAAGGATGCTGGTGATCATCCCCACGACCGGCACCGGGTGGGTGGATCCCGTTGCGGCCCGGTCGATCGAATCGATGTACAACGGCGACACCGCCCTGGTGGCGATGCAGTACTCATATCTGCCGAGCTGGATCTCCTTCCTCGCCGACCGGGACAAATCGGTCGAGTCGGGCAGGTCCATGATCGACGCGATCCACCGCAGATGGCTGCAGTGGCCGGCCCCGAACCGGCCGAAGTTGGCGTTGTTCGGAGAGAGCCTCGGGTCGATGGCCGGGCAGGGCGCCTTCGGTTACCTGCACGACGTGGCCGACAGGAACTTCGAATCGGTGTTGTGGGTGGGGCCGCCGAATGCCAGCAAGCTGTGGAAGGCGCTCACGGTGCGTCGTGACCCCGGGACGCCGGAAGTCCAGCCGCGCTACGACAACGGGCGCACGGTGCGGTTCGCCCAGGCGTCCAGCCCCGCCGAGATCGCCGCGGTGGCTTCGGCGCCGCCGTGGAAGGGCACCCGGGTGCTGTTCCTTCAGCACGCGTCCGACCCGGTGGTGTGGTGGTCGCCGGATCTGCTGTTCCGCAAACCAGATTGGCTCGACGAGCCGCCTGGATTCGACCGCTCCCCGGCCATGCGGTGGTATCCGATCGTGACGTTCTGGCAGGTGAGCGCTGATATGGCAGGCAACGTCACTGATTCGGCGGGCACCCCGAGCGGACACGGCCATAACTACGGCGAGAGCCAGTTCGACGGGTGGGTGGCCGTCGCGGCCCCGCCGGGGTGGACGGGATATGACACCGATCGGATCCGTCGCTCGCTGGAAAAGGTGATTGCGGCCGGAGGGCCGGAATTCGGATGAACGCCAAGCATATTCGCGCACTTGGTCTGGCGGCCGCGCTGGTGGGTTGGAGCTTCACCGCTGGCCTCGACAAGCCGTGGCGGCGCCATCCCATCGCGCAGGCCGGCTACGGAACCGGGCTGGCTCTGGCCGCCCGCGCTCCGCTGGGCCTGCGGCCGCCGAACCTGATTTCCGGGTGGCGGCTGGGTGGTGTTGTTGCCGGCGCGGTGGCCGCCGGGGTGGCCGTGGGCGCCGCGGTGCCGCAGGTTCGTGCCGCGATGCTGCAGCGGGAATTGCCGGCGCGGCCGGGACATTGGCTGGCGGTGGAAATCCCGCTGGGCACGGTGTGGTCGGAGGAAACCGCCTTCCGGGGGGCTTTGGCGACTGTCGCCGGCGACGCCTTCGGACCGTCGGTCGGCCGGATGGTCCAGGCGCTGACCTTCGGTCTCACTCACGTTCCCGACGCGCGGGGAGCCGGCGAGCCGATCGGGGTGACCGTCGCCGTCACCGGGCTGGCCGGGTGGGTGTTCGGTCTGCTGGCGGAGCGGTCCGGCAGCCTGGTGGCGCCTATGCTCGCGCACTTGGCGATCAACGAGGCCGGGGCGATCGCCGCCTTGGCGGTGCGGCGGTTCGGTCAAGGGTCACAGTTCGGCGGAGTGCGACAGTGAACCGTCGCGACTCCGGAGACGTACACGACGCCGTCGCCAAGGTCGCGGCGTGGCTGCTCGATGAGTCCGCGCCCGAACCCGATCGGGCTGCGCTGGGCGCGGCCGTGCGATTGACCGCCCGCACTCTGGCTCAGGTGGCCCCCGGCGGCAGTGTGGAACTCCGGGTGCCGCCCTTCGTCGCAGTCCAATGCATTTCCGGATTGCGGCATACGCGAGGCACACCGCCGAACGTGGTAGAGGTCAACCCGCGGGTTTGGCTGTTGCTCGCCACCGGATTGATCGATTTCGCGACGGCAGGGGCGGACGGCGGGCTGACCGCGTCCGGGCCCCGCGCCGCGCACATCGCAGCCTGGCTGCCGCTGCTCACCCTGCCCCCGGTGTGAAGCTCGCGCTAGGCGACCTGGGGTAGTCTCTAGCCGTGATGCAGGCGGGATGCGCCGTTAAATGCCTGATGGGTGGGTTGTGTGGGTAGTTTGATCCGTTCGCAGACAATGATTCGCGAGGGTGCAAAGGGGACTGCGCACGCCGGACAACGCCTCGACATCCAGGGCCTGCGGATGGTGGCAGTTCTGCTCGTGCTCGTCTTTCACGCCTGGGGCTGGCCGCGCGGCGGGTTCGTCGGTGTGGATGTGTTCTTCGTCATCTCGGGCTTCCTCATCACCGGAAACCTTCTTCGGACCGCGGAGCGGACCGGGAATGTGTCCTTCAAGAAGTTCTACTGGAATCGCGTTCGTCGTATCGTTCCGGCCGCCACGGTCGTACTTATTCTCACCGTGCTCATGGCCGCGCTCGTTTTCCAAAGTGGACGCTTCCGGCAAGTATCGTGGGACGCGCTGTCCGCCTTTTTCTTTATGTCCAACTGGCGGTTCGCCTTACGCGACACCGACTATTTCGGCCAGTTCGAATTGGTCTCGCCGGTGCAGCACTACTGGTCACTTTCAATAGAAGAGCAGTTCTACTTCGTATGGCCGGCCCTGATCTTCGTTCTTTGGCTGATCGAAACCCGGCGGGCGAGGTCTGCCGGCCAGACTCTGAAAACAGTGCGCTTCATCTTCATCGCCGTCGTCGTGGCTTCCTTCGCGTGGGCGTGCTCCGAAACCATTTCGGCACCGACCTGGGCTTACTTCAACACGCTCAGCAGGGCGTGGGAATTGGCTCTTGGGGCGGTGCTGGCAGCGTCTGCCGGAGCTCTCGGGCGGATCCGGACAGAACTCAGGCCATGGCTGTCCTGGGCCGGGCTCGGCCTAATCCTCGCCGGCGCACTGCTGATATCTGAGCAATCGGCCGGTTTCCCCGCCCCGTGGGCGCTCCTGCCGGTTGCCGGATCAGCGTTGGTGATCGCCGCCGGCGTCGGTGAGGAACCCGCCGGTCAGATGTTTCTGCGCAACCGGGCGAGTGTCTACGTGGGCGACATCTCGTACTCCCTCTATCTCGTGCACTGGCCGATCATCGTCTTCTTGGGCACGATTTCCACCCCGGGTAGTGTCGTTTTCTCCGTGGCGGTTCTGGCGCTGTCCTTCGGGCTGGCGATCGCCTCCTACCACTTCATCGAGAATCCGTTGCGCTACATCGACCGCGACAAGTTCCGCAACGGAATCGGGAAAGTGCTCAACCCCCGTTCCATGCGTTCGGGTGAGCTGCTCTCGATGTCCGGTCGCTACTCCGCGGCGGCAGCGCTGACGATGGTCACCCTCGGGCTGAGCGCCATCGCTCTCGACCCAGCCAGGTACTACCACGCCCAGCCCCGGGAAACCGCTGGCAGCAGCACCTCGGGAAAGGCGTCGCCGACCAGGGATTCCGGGCTTGCCGCAACCCCGGCAACCACGAATGGTCCGGCGACAGCGGCGCTGCAGCAGGAAATCTCCGCCGCGCTTGTCAAGGCCGACTGGCCGGCGCTGGACCCGTCGCTGGACACGATGATCAACGACCCCATACCCGCCATGGCGACCATCAGCGGTTGCGGCCGACTGGAACCCGAACTCGATCCCGGAACCTGCTGGTTCGGGTCCACCACCGCTC
>JAULZA010000026.1:0-66221 GCA_032117575.1 Mycolicibacterium sp. | reverse complement strand
TATCGATGGCCTCCGTGAGATATCCGGCCCATGCTCGCGGGTCACGCACCAGGGCGCCCCGCAATGTCAGCAGGTTGTGC
Source organism: Mycolicibacterium sp. (assembly GCA_032117575.1). Lineage (GTDB taxonomy): Bacteria > Actinomycetota > Actinomycetes > Mycobacteriales > Mycobacteriaceae > Mycobacterium. The sequence continues at coordinate 66,141 of JAULZA010000026.1, read as the reverse complement.
AGGTTGTGGGTGGCGTTCTCAGCCATGCACAACGCCCGGAATTTCGGCAAATAGAAATGCATTTCGGCGGGCGCCTCGGTTCCCGGCGCCATCTGGAATTCGATCTCGACACCGTCGATGGTATGCGTCTCGCCGGTGGTGGTGATGTCAATGGTCGGCACGATGATGGCGACCTCGCCGGTGGACGGCGCCTGGCCCAGCCCGCAACCGACCTGCCCCTGCGGCCCGCGGTCCAGTGTCGTGCCGTACATGTAGGCGGCCCGCCGGGTCATCGCGGTGCCCGCGTAGACGTTCTCCTGCACCGCGTGGCCGATGAAGCCCTCCGGCGCCAAGACCGGAACCTTGCCCGCGTCCACGTCGGCCTGAGTGGTGACGCCGAGTACCCCGCCGAAGTGGTCGACGTGGCTGTGGGTGTAAATCACCGCCCTTACCTCTTTGTCGCCGCGATGTGTGCGGTACAGCGCCAACGCAGCCGCCGCGGTCTCGGTGCACACCAGCGGGTCGATGACGATGATGCCGGTGTCGCCCTCGACGAAAGTGATGTTGGACAGGTCCAGCCCGCGCACCTGGTAGATGCCCTCGACCACCTCATAGAGACCCTGCTTGGCGCACAGTTTCGACTGCCGCCACAGGCTGGGATGCACCGACGGCGGCGCTTGGGTTGCATCAGAGCCGCTCAGGAACGAGTAAACGTCGTTGTCCCACACCACCCGGCCATCGGCGGCGGTGATCACACACGGTTCCAGCGCCCCGATGAACCCGCGGTCGGCGTCGGCAAGATCACGGGTGTCGTCGAACGGCAGCGACGCCAAGTGCTGACGATTGAGGTCTTCGATGACCTGAGTCGGTGCTTTTGATTCCATACCAGCCAATTGTTCCCGACGATCCGGCCGCTGGGCCATGATTGCCGCGATGTCCGACGATCCCCCGAGTCGCTTCGCTCCTGCCCGCCGGCCGTTGTTCCCCGGCCTCACCCGCCGCAACCTGGGCACCGAGGTGCTGGCCGGGATCACGCTGCTGGCCATCGCGCTGCCGCTCAACATCGGCTACGCGCAGATCGCCGGACTGCCGCCCACCGCGGGCCTCTACGCCCTGGTGCTGCCGTCCCTGGTATTCGCGCTGCTGGCCTCGTCGCGGCACCTGGTGGCCGCCCCCGACGCCGCCGCGGCCGCGCTGGTGGGTTCGGCGCTCTCCGGTATGGCGGTGGCCGGCACCGATCAGTACGCGGCGATGGCCTGCGCCCAGGCGATCATCGGTGGCCTGCTGTTCTGTGCGTGCTCGGTCTTCCGGCTGGGGTTTCTAGCCGATTTCCTGTCCAAACCGATCCTGATCGGATTCGTCGGCGGGCTGGCATGCGACATCCTGCTCAGCCAGATCGCCAAGATGATGGGCATCAAAGTCGACAGCGGCGCTGACTTCTTCGATCGGCTGGGGCAGTTGATCAGCCACCTCGGAGCGGTGCACGGATGGTCGCTGGGTCTGAGCCTGGCGGTGCTGGGCGTCCTGCTGCCGGCTCGCAAGCGGATACCGACCGTCCCCTGGGCGTTGGTCGTCCTGGTGGCCGCCACCGTCGCTTCCACGGTGTTGCACCTGCCAAGCCACGGCGTAAGCGTGCTGGGGTCGGTGCCCGCCGGACCGCCGGTGCTGGCCTTCCCCCGCCTGGACTGGCACCTCTGGGTGCAGGTGCTGCTGCCCGCGCTGGCCATCACCACCGTCACCGTCGGCGAGGGCCTGCTGCTGGCCCGTTCCTACGCCGACAAGTACGGCTACACCACCTCGCCCAACCGCGATCTCCTGGCGTTCGGCGCGGCCAACGTCGCCTCCGGAATGTCGGGGGGGTTCACCATCGGGTCGTCGACGTCGCGGGCGGCGGCGATGGACCAGTCCGGGTCACGCACCCAGTTGCCGCTGCTGGTGATGGCCGCCGGCGCCCTGCTGCTGCTGGTGTTCGGCGCCGGACTGCTGGCCGGCATCCCGTCGCCGGCCATCGGCGCCATCGTCGGGGCATCGGTGGCCAAGCTGATCGGTTTCGGCGAACTGCGCCACCTGTGGAAGCTATCGCGTTTCGAAACCGCCATAGCGGCAACCTGTTTCGCCGGAGTGTTGCTGATCGGGCCACTGGCCGGAATCGTCCTGGCGTTCATACTGTCGCTGATCAACCTGCTGCGCAAGGCCGCCCGCCCGGCGGTGGACGTGCTGCAGGGTTCCGATGACCCGCGTGTGTCGCTCACTGTGTCCGAGGACGGCAACGACGAGACGGTGCCCGGTGTGGTGGCCATGCGCTTCGCCGCGCCGATCTTCTTCGGCAACGCCGCGACGCTGCGCGCCGAGATCCGCCGGTCGGTGCGGGAGGCACCGCACCCGGTGTCGGCGTTCATCCTCGACATGGAGGCCGTCAGCGACGTCGACGTGACGGGTGCGGAGGCACTGGCCAAGGAACTGCAATGGCTGCAGGGCAAGGGCATCACGTTCGCCTATTCGCGGGTACGGCCGCAGTTGCGGGCCAATCTGCAACGGATGCGTCTGATGCAGGGCCAGCGGGAATTCGAGACCAATCGGGCCGCGGTGGCCGCACTTCGTCCGACACCGGGGCGCACGCGGGGCGCCCGGTCAGCGGGGTAGCCGGACCGCGAACTCGGTGCTGCCCGCGGCGCTGCGCAGGGTAAGCGTGCCGTGATGGGCTTGTACCACCGCCGCGGCTATCGCCAGGCCCAGACCGGTGGAGCCGTCCTTGTGCGTGCGCGCGCTATCAGCCCTGAAGAACCGCTCAAAAACTCTGGGCTGCAGGGCTTCCGGGATCCCGGGGCCGTCGTCGGCCACGCACAGCACGGCCGCGCCCGGTTCGCTGCGCAGCGTGAGGGTGACCGTCGTGCCGGGCGGGGTATGCACCCGTGCATTGGCCAGCAGGTTGGCCACCACCTGGTGCAGCCGGGCTTCGTCGCCGGGCACGATCACCGGTTCGGCCGGGAGTTCCAGATTCCAGCGGTGCTCCGGCCCGGCGACATGGGCGTCGCTGACCGCGTCGGCGCACAGCCTGCTCACGTCGACGGGCCGGCGGTCCAGCGCCCGGCCGGAGTCCAGCCGGGCCAGCAGCAGCAGATCCTCGACGAGGTGGGTCATCCGGTCGGCCTCGGACTCCACCCGGCCCATCGCGTGCGCGACGTCGGCCGGAAGTTGGTCCCGTTTCCGTTGTGCCAGTTCGGTGTAACCGCGGATGGCGGCCAGCGGGGTACGGAGCTCGTGGCTGGCATCGGCGACGAACTGACGGACCCGGCTCTCACTGGCCTGGCGTGACGACAGGGCCGCGGCGATGTGATCGAGCATCCGGTTGACTGCCAGGCCCAGCCGTCCCACCTCGGTGTGCGGGTTGGCGTCGGCCCCGGCGACCCGCATCGGCAGAGCCACTTCGCCGCGGTCCAGCGGCAGGCCGGCCACCGATCCGGCGGTGGCGGCCACCCGGTCCAGCGGCGCCAGGGCTCGGCGGATCAGCAGCATGCCGGCCAGCGTCGCGATGATCAGCGCCAACAGGGTCACCACGGCGAAGATCACCGCGACCCGGGTCAGCGTCTGGAACATCGGGCGCATGCTGAGCCCGACCACGATGTCGTTGCCCGGGTTGCGGCCCGGGCCGGCGGCGATGCGGTAACGGCCCAGTCCGTCGAGGTCGACCGAGACGGGCTGGCGGTTGGCGGCCAGTCCGGCGAGTTGGCCGCCCGCCGCCGTCGACAGCGGGTCACGGCCACCGCCGCGGTTGAGGACGCCGGCCTTGACCGTCGACCCACCGCTCACCACGGCGGCGACCATCCCGATCGGCTGACCGGGCGCGTCGAGAAACTCCGGGCCGGGCCGGGGTGTGGGCGCCGGTGGCGGAGGCGGAGTCGGAGTCGGCCGGCGTTCGATCAATGCGGAGCGCTGGGTGATCTGTGTCAGTTGGCCGTCCAACTCCCCGATCAGATAGCGGTACAGGGCCGCCTCAGTGACCGCGGCAATGCCCAGGCAGACCACGGCCAGCAGCGCGACCTGACCTGCCAGCAGCCTGGCCCGCAGCGACCAGGTTGAGGGGGCCGCGCTAACCGGCGGGCTTGAGGACATATCCGGCTCCGCGCAGCGTGTGGATCATCGGCTCGCGTCCGCTGTCGATCTTCTTGCGCAGATAGGAGATGTAGAGCTCGACGATGTTGGACCGGCCGCCGAAGTCGTAGCTCCACACCCGGTCGAGGATCTGCGATTTGGACAGCACCCGCTTGGGGTTGTGCATCAGGAACCGCAACAGCTCGAACTCGGTGGAGGTCAACGTGATCGGCTCACCGCCGCGGGTCACCTCGTGGCTGTCCTCATCGAGCACCAGGTCGCCGACGATCAGCTGGGCGCCGCCGCCGTCTTCGGTGACACCGGTGCGGCGCAATAGCCCGCGCAGCCGCAGCACCACCTCTTCCAGCGAGAACGGCTTGGTGACGTAGTCGTCGCCGCCGGCGCTCAAACCTGCGATGCGGTCCTCGACGGCGTCCTTGGCGGTGAGCAGCAACACCGGCAGCTCCGGTCGCTGCTCGCGCAGTTTGCGCAGCACCTCCAAGCCGCTCATGTCGGGCAGCATCACGTCGAGCACCACCGCGTCGGGACGGGTCTCGCGGGCGGCGGTCACCGCGGAGGCGCCGTCACCGGCGGTGGTGATGTCCCAGCCCTCGTAGCGCAACGCCATCGACACCATCTCGGCAAGGACGGCTTCGTCGTCGACCACCAGGATCCGGATGGGAGTGCCGTCGGCGCGGCGCAGGACGACGCGCTCGGGTGCGGACATGAGTTCCAGTATGCGTTCGGCGATGAGCCATCCATGGGAAGTTGCTGTGCGCCCGCTGTGCGGCGGGTGCGCTCCCTAGAATCCCGGCAATGACCTTCTACGAAGCCATCGAGACCGTCGGCAAGGTCATCGACGGTGTCGGTGTGGCCGTCATCGCGCTGGGCGCGTTGCTGTCGGCCGGCTGGGCACTGACGCGACTGCGGGCCGGCAACGTGGATGTCTACCGGACGTTCCGCGAACGACTGGGCCGGTCGATTCTGCTGGGGCTGGAGTTCCTGGTGGCCGCTGACATCATCCGGACGGTGGCGGTGACGCCGGACGCCGGCAGCGTGGCGGTGCTCGCCGGCATCGTGCTGATCCGAACCTTCCTCAGCTTCTCCCTGCAATTGGAGGTCACCGGCTACTGGCCCTGGCAGGCGGCGCGGGCACGCCAGCAGCAAGCAGGGCCGCAGACCCCGCAGCCGGTGCAGTCGCAGGCCCGGCACGCCCGGCCGGAAGCCCCGGCACAGACGTGGCGCGGGCGATCGTGACCCAGGCCCAACGCCGGCACCGCATTCGCGACGCGGTCCGCAAAGCCCCGCCGGCACCGCTCGCCGCCCCGGACACCTACGAACCCGGCGAGATCGCGGCGATGCTGCGCGAAATCGGCATCGCGCTGATCGAGGTGTCCCAGCCAACCCCGAACGTGGAAGCGCGGTTACAGCAGATCGCCACGCGGTACACCACGCAGCCGGTACGGGTGGCGGCACTGCCGACGCTGCTGTTGATCCAGATCGGCGACGAGAGCCATCAGTTCGACGGTTCGACCCGCTCGACAGTGCGACTGGACGCGGCCGGGCGGATCGACGCCATCGCCACCCTCGCCGCGGCCGGCGCCATCACCCCGGCTGCCGCGGTGAGCGCCGTGCAGAAGGCCCGGATTCTGCCGCCCCGGTTCGGAACCCTGTCCACCATCGGTGGATACGCCGTCACCACAGTGGGTTTCGGCTTGGTGATCAACCCGACATGGTCGGCGCTGCCCACTTACGTCTTCCTCGGCCTCGTGGTCGGTGGGATCGTGCAGCTGAGCCGGCCGTTCCCGTCGTTGTCGCCGATTCTGCCGACTCTGGCGGCGCTGAGCGCCACCACCCTGGCGATCGACTTTCTCAACGCCGCCGCCCACGACGAACTGCTGCGGGTGATCAGTCCGGCACTGGTCGCCACCTTGCCGGGCATGGCGCTGACCATCGGGGCGATGGAGCTGGCCAGTTCGCAGATCGTCTCGGGTTCCAGTCGGCTGATCTACGGGGTGTCCCAATTGGCGATGCTGCTGTTCGGCGTGGCCATCGGCGTGCACATCGCCGGCTGGGTCGACACCGGAACACAGGCGCCGTTGATGGGCGAGTGGTCGCTGTATGTGGCAATCGTGGTGATCTCGATTGGCCTGTACATCTACCTCTCGGCGCCACCGGGATCGCTGTTCTGGATCATGGCCGCCATCGCCGTGGCACTGCTGGCCCAGACGGCTGCCGCGGCGGTCATGTCGCCCAGCCACTCCGGCTTCGTCGGGGCGTTCCTGTCCGTGCCGTTCGCCATGCTGGCCACCCGGATCAGGTCCTCACCGCCAGCCATCGTGATGCTGCTGGCCGCGTTCTGGTCACTGGTCCCCGGCGCGCTGAGCTTCGTGGCGGTGGGCCATGCCGCTGCCGGCGACACGGCCGACCCAACCAGTTTGGCGGCCACCGGCGCCGCCATCCTGTCGATCGCGTTCGGCACCCTAGTGGGCTGGTCGGTGTTCTACACCATCGACAGCCGGTTGCCGTGGGCAAAAGAGGTGGCCGCCGAGCGGTGAGGTAGCTTCGCCTGCGTGGACGACCTGACCCACGATATGACCGCTGTGGCCCAATGGATGTCGCAGCAGGGTTTGGGCGACGGCCCGATCAGCGATGTCACCGAGATCACCGGCGGCACCCAGAACATCATGCTGCGGTTCCGCCGGTCCGGACGTGACGGCGGGCGGGGCGGCGGGAAGGATTACGTGTTTCGCCGCGGCCCACGACACCTGCGTCCGGTCAGCAACACCGTGATCCTGCGCGAGACGCGGGTACTGGGCGCGTTAGCCGGCACCGACGTCCCGCACGCCGCACTCATCGCGGTGTGCGATGACCCCACGGTGCTGGGCGAGGCGGTCTTTTATTTGATGGAGCCCGTCGACGGCTTCAATGCCGGCGCCGGACTGCCCGAGTTGCACGCCGGCGACGCACAGGTGCGCCACGACATGGGCCTGTCCATGGCCGACGCCGCAGCCCGGCTCGGTGCGCTGGACTACCGGGCGGTGGGGCTGGCGGATTTCGGCAAGCCGGACAGCTTCCTGGATCGCCAAGTGCCCCGATGGCTTTCGGAGTTGGAGTCCTACTCGGGCTTCGAGAACTACCCGGGGCCCGATATCGGCGATGTCGACGCCGTCGCCGGCTGGCTGCGCGCCAACCAGCCGGCGTCCTTCGAGCCCGGGATCATGCACGGCGACTACCACGCCGCCAACGTGATGTTCTCTCGCACCGGCTCGGATGTCGTCGCGATCGTGGACTGGGAGATGTGTACCATCGGCGACCCGCTGCTGGACCTCGGCTGGATGCTGGCCACCTGGTACCGACCCGGCCATCAACCGGTGCTGCCCAACGAACTGATGAGCACCGGCGGCCTGGCCAGGCCGGACGAACTGGTGGCGCGTTACGCGCTGAACACCACCCGGGACCTGTCGAACATCGATTGGTACACGGTGATGGCCTGCTTCAAACTCGGGATCATCCTGGAGGGCACCCATGCGCGTGCCGGTGCGGGCAAGGCGCCCAAGGAGATTGGCGATGTCCTGCACATGGCGACGGTGCGGCTGTTCGAACGGGCAGTGACGATCATGGAAGGACGCTGAATGATCGACTTCGAGGTATCGGCCGAACTCGCGGCTCGCCGGGACCGGATTCGGGAGTTCGTCACCGACAAGATCGTTCCCTTCGAGCGGGACCCGCGCCTGACCCGGCACGGCCCCAATGAAGAGATGCGCACCGAGATGGTCGAGTTGGCGCGCGCGGCGGGACTGCTGACCGTGCAGGCGCCGGCGCGGTTCGGCGGCTGGGAGCCCAACCACCGGGAGCAGGCGGTGCTGTTCGAGGCGGCCGGCTGGTCGACGCTGGGCCCGGTGGCGATGAACTGCGCCGCCCCCGACGAAGGCAATATGTTCATCCTCTCCAAGATCGCCAATGAGGCTCAGATCGAAGAATTCCTGGTACCCGTGATCGACGGCCGGCAGCGGTCGGTGTTCGCGATGACCGAACCCGGCGGCGCGGGTTCGGATCCCGGCCAGCTCAAAACCGAAGCGGTTTTTGACGGCAGCGAGTACGCGATCAACGGACTCAAGTGGCTGATCACCGGCGCCGACGGGGCCCGCACCTGGATCATCATGGCGAAGGTGGCACCCAACCCGCACGGCCCGGACGGCCCCACCCTGTTCCTGTGCGACGGAAATACCCCCGGCATCGAACTCGAACGCGTGATGAACACCATGGACCGCAACTACGTGCAGGGCCACGGCGTGGTGCGATTCGACAACCTCCGCCTCCCTGCGTCCGCGGTGCTCGGCGACGTCGGCCAGGCGTTCCGTTACGCCCAGATGCGGCTGGCCCCGGCCCGGCTCACGCATTGCATGCGCTGGCTGGGCGCGGCCTCCCGGGCGCACGCCATCGCCGTCGACCACGCCCGCACCCGCACCGCGTTCGGCAAGCCGCTGGGCGAACACCAGGGTGTCGGTTTCATGTTGGCCGACAACGAGATTGCGCTTCAGCAGTGCCGACTGGGCATCTGGTGGGCATGCTGGACGCTGGACAGCGGCGCCAAAGGCCGGCACGAGAGTTCGATGATCAAGGCGTACGTGTCCGAGGAACTGTTCAAGGTCGCCGACCGCTGCGTGCAGATCCTCGGCGGCATGGGCATCTCCGATGAGACACCGGTCGGGATGATCTTCTCCGACATGCGTGCCTTCCGCCTCTACGACGGCCCCACCGAAGTGCACAAGTACGCCATCGCCCGCCAAGTTCTGAGGGAGCCCTGAATCTCGTGACAGTCCTGGATCTTTTCCGGCTCGACGGCAAGGTCGTCATCGTCACCGGCGCCTCCTCCGGCCTGGGGGTGTCCTTCGCGCAGGCGTTCGCCGAAGCCGGCGCCGACCTGGTGCTCGGAGCCCGTCGGGTGGAGATGATGACGTCGACGGCCGCACGGGTGGAGCAGGCCGGCCGCCTGGTCTACAGCCGCAAGACCGACGTCGTCGACCCCGAGCAGTGCCAGCAGTTGGTGGACGCCGCGATGGCCGAGTTCGGCCGGGTCGACGTGCTGATCAACAACGCCGGCGTGGGTACCGCGGTGCCCGCCACCCGGGAAACCCCCGAGGAGTTCCGCAAGGTTGTCGACGTCAACCTCAACGGGTCGTACTGGATGGCGCAAGCCTGCGGGCGGGTGATGCAGCCGGGCAGCTCCATCATCAACATCTCCAGCGTGCTGGGACTCACCACGGCCGGGCTGCCGCAGGCCGCCTACGCCTCGTCGAAGGCGGCGATCGTCGGCCTGACCCGGGACCTGGCGCAGCAGTGGAGTGGCCGCAAGGGAATCCGGGTCAACGCCCTGGCGCCCGGGTTCTTCGCCAGCGAGATGACCGACGAGCTCAAGCCGGGCTACCTCGACGAGCTGATGCCGCGGATCATCATGGGCCGCCTCGGCGAGGCGGCTGAGCTGGCCGCCACCGCGGTGTGGCTGGCCTCGCCGGCCGGCGGGTACGTCACCGGGCAGACCATCGTGGTCGACGGCGGTCTGACGATCAACTAGCGCGCCGTGGCGGTTTCGTCGCCGCATCGTTGCCGTTCGGTGACCGAATATGCTGTTGGGCAACGCTTTTCTGTCCGACCCCGACTCTAGTTTTGTCCTCGCGTCCCGACCCCCAATTGCGAGGAGATCATCACCATGGCGAGTACTCAGGACAGCGCCTCGGCCCGTGCCGCGTTCGAGGACTACTGCGGCCGGCACGCCGTCGGCCCCGATACCGCGATCGTCGAACTGGTCAACATGGCCCTGGGGCTGCCCGCCGAGGTACTGGACTACCTGCGCCAGCAGACGGCCGTCGTCGGGAAACGCGTCGCCGCCTGAAACCGTGCGCTACTTGCCGGTGAACGGCCCCGGCGCAACCGGCTCCGGGCAGGCCTGGTGATCCTGCAGATTCTCCCCCGCGGGCGGATCGTCCACCGACTCCGACCACCGGCGCAGCAGAATGAACCGCGGATCGGCGTCGGTTCCCGCGCCGATCACCACCACCGTCATGGCTCCCGGGTCCGGCACGCCGGCAGCGGCCAGCACGAAGGGGTTGACGGTGTCGAGGTCGGTGACGGTGACAGCCTCGTAGCTATCGCCAGCCAACGGAACCGGCAGCGGCTGCCACACCGGTCCGATAGTGCCGACGGCACCGGCGATCACCTGGTGGACATCGGCGCGCAGGCAGTCGACATGGATGTGCAGCTGGTCCTGTGTCCGGGCCCCGATCGAGTTGACGGCAAGGCTGATCCAGTCCCGCGGGATCGTCCCGCCAACAGCGGCCTCGGTGAACGCCTTTGCCCGCCAGGCATATTCGAAGTAATTCGGCGCACCGGGGTCGCGCAGTGCGGGGTCCTCGATTCCGGTGACCCGGGCGGTCGGGATCACCAGGAATTGTTCGGAGCCGTCGGTATCCCGCAGCACGGCGTAGCCACGCCGTTCCCCCGCAGTGAGGTCCACCTCCGCGCACGGCGCCGGATCGGCCGCGCGCAGTTGGTCGGGGACGCACTGGCCGTGCACGAGGTGCCACAGCGCATCCCGGTCGGCGTGCGCGGAGCCCGCCGTGGTTACTGCGGTGAAGGCCAGCAGAGCCGTCACCGCAACCGCGCACCCGTACCTAGGCCGCAATGCGCCTCCAGCCGCCGTTGAGATCAGCGAGGCGGGGCAAATCACCGGAGCAGTATGGCCGGGACCGCCCTGCACTGCACGATTACCCCGTACTGACCGCCCCGGCGCGGTCGGTGGGTACTGTCAAGGTCGTGAGTGTTGGAGAAGAAGTTCGCAGTTCGCTGGATCACTGGAGCGAGGGGCAGTGGCGACAGGCGATGGCGCACGCCACCGTCGCACTGGAGGAGACCGCGGCCAAGCGGTACCCCACCCTGGACCCGGCCGACAGGTTCAAGCGGACCGTGCGCGACGACGTCGACATTTTCGGGGGCATGGCCGGCCCGGAAATCGACTTCGTGCACTCCCGTTTCCCGGTCCCGGTGCACAGTGACCAACCCGACGGCCGGCCCGATATCGCCGACCTGCTCTACGCGGTTCATCGCTACCTGCAGGGCAATCAAGCCGACATGCGGGCGGGCTGCGACATCGAGGCGCATGCCGCGGGCATCCCGCTGTTCAACATCTCCAAGGGCCATCTGTGGCTGCGGGCCACCGCAGCGCTGGGGTTGCTGGCGATCGCGGTGGGTGCCCCGGAGAACAGGGGCGAGTCCATCCCCGGCAACTATCAGCTGGGCTGGCAGCAGCAGGTCTTCCACGTCGTCGGCTGGTGGGGCTGGCGCGATCATCTGCGGGACATCTTCCACGGCGCGGGGTTGACCCTCGAAGAGCTGGACTTCGGCCCGGAGTGGCCGGCCTGGGCGCCCGTCGGCTAGACCGGCGCCCCGAACCAGCATCAGCCCCAGTCCGACCAGGCTTCCAGCGCGTCGTCGAGGTAGCGCCGGCGGGTCTCGGCAACGCGGGTCCGATCGGCCATGCTGACCGTTTCCCCGCCCACCAAGCGGACCACCGGGCAGTCCACGTCGTGGTACATATGCAGCACCCCGGCTCCGCCGTCGCCCTCGATACCGTCCAGAACGATCATCGGCGTGGTGCAGTCCGGGCACAGGTTGTCGGTCTGCACCAGGTAACGCGTGCTTTCACGCAGGCCCACCGTCACGTACACGGCGGTGGCGAAGTCCTTAGCGCGCACGTGCACAATCTCTCGCGCAGTCACTGTCCAACCCCCTCGATCCTTCCCCCGCCACGGAAGGATCTATACCCGCAGCGCCGGTTGCTACACCCCCGGTGGGATGAGGCGACGCATCGCGAGCGGCTCACCGTCGCCCGCGGCGCCGCGGTAGCGGCTGACTGATCCTCACCGCCGGTCTGGCGACGTCGCCGTGAGCGCGGCCGCCGGGTTGGCGGTCTTCCGCTTCGGACAGCGCTCTTGATCAGAGGGACAGCGTGGTTCCGGTCTCCCGCTCGGCGAATTCCCACAGCCGCAACGCATCTACGAAGTCACAGGCAGCCGCGGAGCGCCCGCTGAGCGTGGGAGCGCCCTTGAGGCCCAGTCGGCTGTCGATTCCGACGTAGCTGCCCGGCGGGATCGGCTCGGTGATGCAGTACAGGGTCGGCGCGGCCCCGGCATCGATGTCGTTGGCCAGCACGGAGGCAGCCGCCTTGACCACCGTGTGGACGGCCGCCAAAGCACCGGTTTCCGAGACGTTCGACAGGTTCGACGCCACCCAGCCCGGATGGGTCAGATAGCTGCCCACCGGCGAGCCCGCTGCCCGCAGCCGCCGGTCGAGTTCGAGGCCCCAGAGCATCACCGCGAGTTTCGAGCGACCGTAGGCGGGAAACGCCGACCACTTCCGGGTGCGCAGGTGGGGATCGTCGAATGCGAACGTGGCCGTCTTGTGTGCGTCGGAGCCGACGTTGATGATCTGTGACCGCACCCGGCCGACAAGCAGATTGGTCAGGGCGAACGGGCCCAGGAAGTTGGTGCCCAGGGTGGTCTCGAACCCGTCCACGGTGTCGGTTCGGTTCGCCGCAACCGTTCCTGCGTTGTTGATCAGAATGTCGACGTCGCCGTCGAACAGCGTCGGAAACGCCCGCACCGATGCCTGATCCGCCAGATCGAGTTTGACCACCGAAGTGTCGCCGCCCATCTCTGCCGCGCGCTGTGCCCCGAGTTCGAGGTTGCGGACGGCAAGGATCATCTGGGCGCCCGCCCGGGCCAGCGCCCGGGCCGTGGCGAGGCCGACACCGTTGGTCGCGCCGGTCACGATGATGCGCTTGGCGTTGAGATTGCCCAATCGGCTCACCGACCACCGTGTCGTCACCGACAGCAGCCTAGTGGCATCGGCGACAAGCTTGTTCGGCGTCGCTTAGTCCCACCGGTGCTTCAGGACGGCACGAAGCCTGGGATCGTCGTCTGACCCTGACCGACCGAAAGACGTCGACAATCCAGGTGGTCGACAGATTCGTGGGTCGCGACCACCACTGTGCGTTGCGGCCCGAGCAGGGGGCTTGGCTTCTCGAGCAGGTAGCTCAGGAACAGCACCTGATCAGCGGCACTGAGATGTTCAGTGGGTTCGTCGAGCAGCAGGATCGGCGCCGGGCACAACAGCGCCCTGGCCAGCAGCAATCGGCGGCGTTGCCCGGCAGATACTGCCCCCGCTCCCCCAACGAGGACCGTGTCCAGTCCCTCCGGCAGCGCGGCCAACCACTCGCTGAGGCCGACGCGGCGAAGTGCGTCGATGAGTTCGGAGTCCGGGCAGTCGCCGCGCGCCACCAACAGGTTGTCGCGAACGGTCGTCGCGAAGAGATGGGCGTCCTCAGCGAAGTAACAGACCGTGCTTCGCAATTCGCCCTCAGTGAGCGCTGCAGCGGGGGCTCCGCCCACGGTCACCTCCCCGCTCAGAGGTGACAGAAGCCCGGCCAGTGTCATCAGCAGCGACGTCTTTCCGGCCCCACTTTCGCCGGTGACCACCAACCGGTCAGCAGGCATCAGAGCTAGCGATGTCAACTGGCCGTCGGACTTCCCCGCGGAGTTGGTCCGCAGCGCAACGGCTTCCAATACCGGCGCGACAGCCGGAGCAACCGACGGCGATGCAGCGCTTGGCTCCGCCGCGGATGGGGCCAGTTCGAGCAGTCGTTCAGCGGCGATCCGCGCTCTGGTGAGTGCGGTGGCGGCCGCCGGCAGTGTCGAGGTGGCTTCGAATGCGGACAGCGGCACCAACATCAGAACAGCCAGGGTGGTGGGGGCGACGTTGGGTGCCAGGCCGATTCCGACGATGATCGCGCTGAGAGTGCTGATGGCGACGACGATGCTGGGCAGCGCCACCGCCAGCGCCATCGGCGCTGATGCGCGATCGAGCGCTATTCCCCACATACGTTGCTGCTGAACGGATTCGGTGATCATGGCCGACAATTTCCCGGCAAGACGCAATTCCGGAGCATGATCGAGTGCGTTCATCGCCGCGATGTCACGCTGTCCGTGGTGGCCACGGGCGAGAAGTTCCTGCGCGCGCGCGGCGCGCGCGGACAGCCACGGTGCCACAACCCCGGCGAGCAGCAGACACCCGGCCAACACAGCGGCCACCACGGGGGAGATTATCGCGATCAGCGCTACCGAGGAAGTACCGAGGAGTGCGGCCACTCCGATAGGTACGAACGCCCGCACCAGCACCTCGGCGAAGGTGTCAACGTCGGTGCCGACGCGTGCCAGCAGATCACCGCTGTGGAGTCGGGCCGTCACGGCGGGCGGACCGTTAACCAGTCGTCGATAAATTTCGCCGCGAGCCCAACCGGCCGACCGCAATGCGGTGTCATGGGATACCAGCCGTTCGCAGTAACCCAGTACGCCGCGAGAGATCCCGAGCGTGCGGACGGCGACGACGGCGATCGACAGATCCAACACAGGCGGCATCTGCCAGGCCCGGGTGATCAACCACGCCGACACCGCCGCCAGCGCGAGAGCACTTCCCAGCGACAGCGAGCCGAGCACGATGGCCAGCACGAGTCTGGGCCATCTGGGCCGGAGCAGCGGGAGCGCCGCCCGCAACGGATCAGAGTGCCGCATGGGAGAGCGATTCGACATCGATGACGGCATCGGCGACTGCGACGACACTCGGACGGTGCGCGACCACTATTACAGTGGCCCCGCCAGCGGCACGTTCGGCGATAGCCCCCAGCACAATGGCCTCCGCAGCCTCATCCAGATGCGCGGTCGGTTCGTCGAGCAGCAGCACTGGGGCTGCGGAACCGAGCGCGCGCACAAGGCCCAGACGCTGGCGCTGCCCGAGCGACAAGCCTGTCCCCCCATGCCCGATCATGGTCTGCAGGCCATCCGGCAGGGTGGCCAGGACTCTGTCGAAACCCGTTGCGCGGCAGACTTCTTCTAGTTCGCGCACAGGCCCGAACAGGTTCAGGTTCTCCGCGACGGTGCCCGGAATGAGCACTGGGCGCTGGGCGAGGTACGACAGCTGCCTCCACCACGCTTCCACGTCAAGATCAGTGACCGCCACCCCGTCGACCGTCACTGCGCCATCGGTGGGCCGGATGAGTCCTGCGATCGCCTGCAGTGCGGTGCTCTTCCCGGCGCCGTTGTGTCCAGTCAGCACAGTCACCCTGCCCGGCGCGATTCGTCCGGAGAGCTGGTGCGGACACAGGCCGTCCCTCCCGGCGACGGAGAGGGCCTCGAATCGGATCGTGGCACCGGCAGCCTGGACCTTACCGGTGCCTTCTGAGGTCTGCACATCCAGCTCGATCAGCGCAAAAGCCTTGTCAGCGGCGGCTTTTCCGTTCTGGGCAGCGTGGAACTCCACACCGACGCGCCGCAGCGGCCAGAAGACGTCCGGCGCCAGGAGAAGCGCGGTCAATCCGGTGGCCAGCGGTATCTGGCCGTAGACCAGGCGTAGTCCGATACTGACTGCCACCAATGCCACACCGAGGGTGGCGATCACTTCCATAACAAGCGACGACAGGAATGCAATGCGCAGTGTCGCCATCGCCGAACGGCGATGGGAGGCGCTGAGTGTGGCGATCCGATCGGCGGGACCGCCGGCCCGTCCCAGGGCGCGCAAGGTCGGGATGCCCGCGATGAGGTCCATCAAACGTGACTGAAGCACCGTCATCGCCTCAAGTGCCGCTGCGGAACGTTCTTTGGTCGCCAAGCCGATCAGCACCATGAACAGCGGTATGAGCGGCAGTGCGATCATGACGATCAACGCTGACTGAGGATCGTTGAACGCGATTGCTATCACGGCGGCGGGAGTGAGAAAAACCGCAAGAAACAGTGCCGGCAGGTAGGCCGTGAAGTACGGGCGCAGACCATCCAGGCCGCTGGTGATGACGGTCGCGGCCTCATCTCGTCGTACCGCCAACTCATTGGGGGGCAACGCGGTAACTCTGCGCAGCACCAAGCCGCTCAGATCCGCGATGACCGCACTGGCCCCGCGCTGGCCGAGCCGCGCCTGTAGCCATTGGGCAACCGCGCGAACCGACCACAGGACGACAAGAAGCAGCAGCGATGAGCGCCAGTAGGCGATGCTGCGCGTCGCTGGATCGGTGATCACACCGGCGACAAGGTGGCCGAGCACCACGGCAGCGGCAATGGCACTGCCCGCGATCAGCAGTCCACAGCCGACGGCGCCGAAAAGGTAGCCGCGCACCGCCGTCGAGGCGTGCCAGAGTCGTGGGTCGAGTGGGCCTTTCCTCTCCGCACTCAGGGCACGGGCACTCAGGACGAGGACCTCAGTGACAGGCCGATGGGCTTCGGGATCGCCTCAGCGAAGACGCGCTTGCGGAAGACCCAGTAGGTCCAGGCTTGGTAGGCCAGGACGAACGGGGCGACGAGTAGCGCTGCCCAGGTCAGGACCTTCAGTGTGTAGGGCGACGATGACGCGTTGAAGACGGTGAGGTTGTAGGCCGGGTCGATCGTCGAAGGAACCAGGTTGGGGTACATCGAACCGAAGATCAGAGCCACCGTTGCGGCGACCGTCACGGTGGTGCACAGAAATGCCCAGCCCTCCCGGCCGCGATAGATCGCAGCGACTGCCGCCAGTTGTGCCAGCAGGGCGGCACCCAGGAACACGACGGTCCAGGGTTTGCCGTAGCTCGTCTGCGTCCATAGCCCGAACGCCCCCACGAGCACGGTCGCCGGGATAGCGAGCAGACGTGCGATTCGCACAGCGTCAGCCCGGACGCCACCGCCGCTCTTGAGCGCAATGAACACCGAGCCGTGGAACAGAAACAGCGCGCACGTCGTCAGTCCACCCAGGATCGTGTAGGGGTTGAACACGTCGGCGAACGACAGGCCGACGACGTTCTTGTCCGAACCCACCGGCAGACCACGGACGAGCCCGGCGAAGGCAACCCCCCAGACGATGGCCGGCACCCAGGATCCGACCGCGATACCGACATCGCACCAGCGTCGCCATTTCGGATCGTTGATCTTGCCACGCCATTCGATGGCGACAACCCGGGCGATCATCGCCAGCAGAATTACGAGGAGCGGTAGGTAAAGGCCGGAGAAGACGGTCGCGTACCAGTGCGGGAATGCCGCGAACATGGCTCCGCCGGCCGTGATGAGCCACACTTCGTTGCCGTCCCACACCGGGCCGATGGTGTTCAGCACCGCGCGGCGATGCGGTTCCACGGCGCCCCCAGTGGCCATTGCGCTGCGACGGCCAAGGGGACCCATGAGCATGCCTACCCCGAAGTCGAAGCCCTCTAGGACGAAAAATCCGAGGAACAGGAAGGATACGGCCACGAACCAGCCCTGTTGAAGTCCCACAGTTCTCCGCTTCTTTCAGATGTCAGGTTCAGTAAGCGAAGGACAGAGGTGCAACTTCTGATTCGTTCGGCGGTGTCGGCGGCGCCGGTTCCGAGTCGTGCTCCAGAGGCCCGGCCGTCACATACCGGCGCAATAAGTACATCCAGATAACTGCCAGTACTGCGTAGGTCACCGTGTACGAGATCAGCGAAATCCAGACGACGCCCACGCTGTGGGGGGAGACAGCTTGGTCGACGGTCAACCGCAGGAGTGGGTCGCCTTCCGGGTTGGGAGCGACAACCCATGGCTGTCGACCCAATTCGGTGAAGACCCAGCCCGCCCCGCTCGCCAGGAAGGGTGTCGGGATAGTCCAGATGGCGAAGCGGGAGAGCCACTGTTGATCCGGAATTCGTCCGCGGCGAGTGAGCCACAGCACGGCGAGGGCGAACACCATGGGGAAGGCCATGAATCCGATCATCGCCCGGAATGACCAGTAGGTGACGAAGAGGTTGGGAACGTACCAGCCCGGGCCGTACTTCTCCTCGTAGGCCTTCTGCAGATCCTGCGTACCTTGCAGCGTGACGCCGTCGAACTTGCCCTCGGCGAGGAACGAGAGGACGAAGGGCACCTCGATGACGTGGTTGATGCGGTCGCAGCTGTTGTGGACCATCCCCGTGGTCAGCACCGAGAACATCGGGTCTTCCTCGGTTTCGCACAACGACTCGGCGGCGGCCATCTTCATCGGTTGTTGCTTGAACATCAGCTTGCCCTGGGTGTCCCCGGTCAGGGACAGGGCCGCGACGGCCGCCAGTGCGACCCCGCAGCCGAGGATCGCCGCCGGGCGGAACAACACCCGGGCGTCCGGCGTGCCCTTGGCGCGCACCATCCACCACGCCGACACCGCAGCGACGAACGTGCCCGCGGTGAGGAACGCCGCCGACAAAGCGTGCCAGTAGGCAGCGATGCCGGTGTTGTTGGTGAAGAGCGCCCAGATGCTTTCCAATTCAGCCCGCCCGGTGACCGGGTTGTACCGGGCGCCGACCGGATGCTGCATGAACGAGTTGGCCGTGATGATGAAGAACGCCGACAGGTTGACCCCGAGAGCAACCATCCAGATCGATATCAGGTGCAGTTTTTTGGGAATTCGGTTCCATCCGAATATCCACAGCCCGATGAACGTCGACTCCATGAAGAAGGCGACCATCCCCTCCAAGGCCAGCGCCGCGCCGAAGACGTCGCCCACGAACCGGGAGTACTCGCTCCAGTTCATTCCGAACTGGAACTCCTGCACAATGCCGGTCGCGACGCCGATCGCGAAGTTGATCAGGAAGATCTTTCCGAAGAACCGGGTTAGTCGGTACCACGCAGGGTTGTCGGTGAAGTACCACACCGTCTGCATCACCGCGATGATCGGAGCAAGCCCGATCGTCAACGGGACGAAGATGAAGTGGAAAAGCGTGGTGATACCAAACTGCCAGCGAGATACATCAACAACGTCCATGGGCACTCTCCACCCCATCAGCTGTGTGATCTGCTCAGTAGGGCAGATCTAGCAAAGAATCGAGCATAGGTCTCGATGGCGGCAGCCGATGACCGATTACGTTAGATTTTCGTAAGGACGGGCGGCTCGGGTGCATAGGTGTCAACGATCAGCCGGAACAGCCGTCAAGCATCAGCCGGAGACGAATGGAAAGCATCAACCGAAGTAATACAGCTACTAAGTGCGCCCGAAGGGATTCGAACCCCTAACCTTCTGATCCGTAGTCAGATGCTCTATCCGTTGAGCTACGGGCGCCGTCTTCAGTTGTTCGTGGCTGAAAGCATTCAGCCGCGGCGGAGGCGAGAGGATTTGAACCTCCGGTCCCCTTTAAGGGGGACAACTCATTAGCAGTGAGTCCCATTCGGCCGCTCTGGCACGCCTCCTGAACCACATGAGCGTACCGGAGCCAAACCGCAGTTCCGGACCCGCCGGTCGATGAGCGTACACAGCGGTGTCTGGGGATGGCAAAGCGCACGTCACGGCCCTCCGCTGCGCCGCATCGTCGCCCGCCCAACCCACCGGCGACTCCTCAGCGGCTCACTCCGCTGCGCCGCATCGTCGCCCGCCCAACCCACCGGCGACTCCTCAGCGGCTCACTCCGCTGCGCCGCATCGTCGCCCGCCCAACCCACCGGCGACTCCTCAGCGGCTCACTCCGCTGCGCCGCATCGTCGCCGCCTTAGACTTGGCGCGTGACTGCGCGTCTGCGTCCCGAACTGGCGGATCTGCCGGCCTATACGCCCGGCAAGACCGTGCCGGGGGCCATCAAACTGGCGAGCAACGAGACGGTGCACGGTCCGCTGCCCAGCGTGCGGTCGGCCATCCAAGCAGCCACCGAGACCATCAACCGCTATCCGGACAACGGCCACGTCGAACTCAAGGAGCACCTGGCCCGCCACCTCTCGCCTGACGGGGACATCACCCCCGAGCAGATCGCCGTGGGCTGCGGGTCGGTGAGCCTGTGTCAGCAGCTCATCCAGATCACCTGCACCGTCGGCGACGAGGTGGTGTTCGGATGGCGCAGCTTCGAGGTGTATCCGCTGCAGGTTCGGGTGGCCGGCGCCACCTCGGTCCAGGTTCCGCTGCGCGACCACACCTTCGACCTCGACGCGATGCTGGCCGCGGTCACCGACCGCACCCGGCTGATCTTCGTCTGCAACCCGAACAACCCCACCTCCACGGTGGTCGACCCCGACGAACTGGCCCGGTTCGTCGCCGCCGTGCCGCCGGACGTCCTGGTGGTCATCGACGAGGCCTACGTGGAGTACATCCGCGACGGCTTGCTGCCCGACAGCCTTGGGCTGGCACGCCGGTATCCGAACGTGATTGTGCTGCGGACGTTTTCCAAGGCCTATGGGCTGGCGGGCCTGCGGGTCGGTTATGCCGTCGGCGATCCAGAGGTGATCACCGCGCTGGGCAAGGTCTACGTGCCGTTCACCGCCAGCACCATCTCACAGGCGGCGGCAATCGCCTCGGTGCAGGCGGCCGACGAACTGATGGCGCGCACCGAGGCGGTGGTGGCTGAACGCCGCCGGGTCAGCACGGAGCTGGCGGGCATGGGCTATACCGTGCCGGCGTCGCAGGCGAACTTCGTCTGGCTGCCGCTGGGCGAACACACCGCCGATTTCGCACGACAGGCCGCCGAGGCGCGGGTCCTGGTGCGGCCGTACGGCAACGAGGGAGCACGGGTCAGCATCGGGGCACCCGAGGAAAACGACGCTTTCCTGACCTTCGCCGCCGGATGGCCACATCCTGATCGCCCGCGCACCGGCAACGATTAGCGTAGAGACCAGCAATTCGAGCCGTGTCGCACGCGCTCCACGAGGGAGGGACCCAGCGATGGGCAGGATCTATAACAACGTCAGCGAGTTGGTGGGCCGCACGCCGCTGGTCCGGCTCAACCATTTGACCGAGGGACTCGACGCGACCGTCGTTGCGAAGCTGGAGTTCTACAACCCCGCCAACAGCGTCAAGGATCGTATCGGCGCGGCCATCATCGACGCCGCCGAGCAATCCGGCGAACTCAAGCCCGGCGGCACCATCGTCGAGGCCACCAGTGGCAACACCGGCATCGCCCTGGCGATGGTCGGCGCTGCCCGCGGCTATCACGTCATCCTGACCATGCCGGAAACCATGTCCACCGAGCGCCGCGTCATGCTGCGTGCCTATGGCGCCGAAATCGTGCTCACCCCAGGTTCGGAGGGCATGGCCGGCGCGGTGGCGCGCGCCAAGCAGATCATCGCCGACACGCCGAATGCGATCGGCGCGAACCAGTTCGCCAACCCGGCCAACCCGGAGATCCATGAGAAGACCACCGCCGAGGAGGTGTGGGCTGACACCGACGGGAAGGTGGATGTCTTCGTCGCCGGGATCGGCACCGGCGGCACGATCACCGGTGTCAGCCGAGTCCTGAAGGCCCGCAAGCCCTCGGTGCAGATCGTCGGCGTAGAACCCAAGGACTCCCCGCTGCTGACGGAGGGACAAGCCGGGCCGCACAAGATCCAGGGCATCGGCGCCAACTTCATCCCCGAGGTGCTCGACCGGAACAGCTACGACGAAATCATCGACGTTGAACTCGACGACGCCCTTCGCGTGGCCCGCGACCTGGGGACTGAGGAAGGCATCCTCAGCGGCATCTCCACCGGAGCGATCATCTGGGCGGCGCTGGAACTGGCCAGGCGTCCGGAAAACGCCGGCAAGCTGATCGTCGCGGTGGTCTGCGACTACGGCGAGCGCTACATCTCCACGGTGCTCTTCGACGACATCCGAGATTGACGACGCCGTGACCCTGCTGTCCACCCTGCGCGAGGACCTGCGAAATGCCCGCCTCCACGACCCGGCGGCCCGCGGGGACGTTGAGAACGCGCTGGTGTACTCCGGTCTGCACGCGGTCTGGTCGTACCGACTGGCGCACCGGATGTGGGCCGTGCCGGCACTGCGGGGAGCAGCCCGGATTCTGAGCCAGTTGACCCGGCTCCTCACCGGCATCGAGATCCACCCCGGGGCGACGATCGGGCGGCGATTCTTCATCGACCACGGCATGGGTGTGGTGATCGGGGAGACCACCGAGATCGGCGACGACGTGATGCTCTACCACGGGGTCACCCTGGGCGGGCGTTCCCTGGAGCACGGCAAGCGCCATCCGACTATCGGCGACCGGGTCACCGTCGGCGCGGGAGCCAAAGTCCTGGGGCCGGTACGCATCGGCGACGACAGTGCGGTCGGCGCGAATTCCGTTGTCACCCATGATGTTCCGGCGGAGTCGATCGCCACCGGAATTCCCGCGGTGATCCGGCCGCGCAGCGAGAAACAGCGCGAACCGCTGGTCGACCCGACCTGCTACATCGACCCCGCGATGTACATCTGAGGCTGGGCCGCCGTAATTTGGTGGTCGTGAGCACCTACGAATCCCTCGCCGTCGAGGTCAAGGACAACGTCGCCCAGGTCACCTTGCTCGGTCCGGGCAAGGGCAACGCAATGGGGCCGGCGTTCTGGAAAGAGATGCCGGTGGTGTTCGGTGAGCTCGACGCCGACCCCGAGGTGCGGGCGATCGTCCTGAACGGCTCGGGCAGGAACTTCTGCTTCGGGCTCGACCTGTTGGCGATGGGCGGCACACTGCCGTCCGCGGGCGGCGACACCGACGGCTCGGCGCGCCCCCGGGCGAAGTTTCACACCGAGGTCAAGCGTCTGCAGGATTCCATCACCGCGGTCGCCAACTGCCGCACACCCACCATCGCGGCCATCCACGGTTGGTGCATCGGCGGCGGGGTTGATCTGATCAGCGCGGTGGACATCCGCTACGCCAGCGCGGACGCCAAGTTCTCGGTGCGCGAGGTGAAGCTGGCCATCGTCGCCGATGTGGGCAGTCTGGCCCGACTGCCCTACATCCTCTCTGACGGCCACCTGCGCGAACTCGCTTTGACCGGCAAGGATATCGACTCCGCGCGCGCCGAGAAGATCGGCTTGGTCAACGAGGTATTGCCGGACGCCGACGCGGCACTGGCCGCCGCGCACGCCACCGCCGCCGAGATCGCCGCGAACTCGCCACTGACGGTGCGGGGCATCAAGGACGTGCTCGACGAGCAGCGGACCGACGACGTGGCGGCCAGCCTGCGCTACGTGGCGGCATGGAACTCGGCGTTCCTGCCGTCGCGGGACCTCAAGGAAGCCATCACCGCGATGTTCGAGAAGCGGTCGCCCAACTTCACCGGGGACTAAGTCACCTCAAACGAAGTCACCTCAAACGAAAGCCGCGGCGAGGCCGAGGGCGGTTTCGCCCACAGCCTCGCCGCGGCTTGCGTGATCCTGACCTAGGGGTTGGCCCCCGCGGTGCCAGGCGTTCCGGCCTTACCGAACGGAGCGCCCTTGCCGCCGTCGCCGCCGGTTCCGCCGGTGCCGCTGAGCAGCGCCGCCCCGCCGTTACCGCCGTCACCGCCGTTGCCGAACAAGATCCCGGCACCGCCGCCATCGCCACCGGCACCGCCGCCGGTTCCGCCGGCGCCGCCGAGACCGCCCGCACCGCCATTGCCGATCGGCGAGAGACCAATCACGGCCCCGCCGTCACCACCGCGACCACCGAGACCGGTCGTAGCCCCACCGGCGCCACCAGCGCCGCCGGCGCCACCACCACCGCCGAAGGACAGCGGGCCGGAAGTCCCACCGTTACCGCCGGCGCCGCCGTCGCCACCCGAGGCAAAACCCACGGCGCCGCCCGCACCTCCGGTGCCGCCGAAGCCGTTGGATGCGCCAGCCGCGCCGCCCGTACCGCCTGCGCCGCCCTTGGCAACGCCCGCGCCACCGGCGCCGCCGTCACCCCCGCGACCGCCAGGGATTGTCAGCGAAAACACCGAACCCTGCCCACCGGTGCCACCAGCGCCACCGATTCCGCCGGTGCCGGTCGCCGCACCACCCGCACCGCCGTCTCCGGACGAACGATTCACGGCGATCCCGCCGCCGAACCCGCCGCGACCACCCGCACCACCGACGCCGCCCGCGCCGGTCGCGATCCCGCCGGCGCCGCCAGCACCGGCGTTCCCGAACAGCGAAAAGAAGCCCACGCCGCCGCCGAAACCGCCGTTACCGCCGTTGCTGGCCGTCGCGCCGGCACCGCCGACACCGGCGTTGCCGAACACAAAGCCGCCCTCACCGCCGAAACCGCCTGCGCCGCCGTTGAGGCCCGCGAGACCCGCGCCGCCGTTGCCGCCCTGACCGACGAATCGGGCCGACCCGCCATAGCCGCCGTTCCAGCCGTTACCGCCGTTACCGAACAGCAAGCCGCCATTGCCACCATTGCAGACGGCCCCGCTGGTGCATGTCGTGGCGTCGTAGGAGAAGCCGTTACCGCCCAGGACGCCTGCATCTGGGTTCTCCGCTGTGCCATCACCGAAGAGAATGGGCCCGTTCGACTTGAGCATCGAGCTGAGCGACGGGATCGCAAACGCGTTCGCCGGCGAGCTGGCGATCGTGACGGGCACCGTCGGGGCGCCCACCTGGGACGCCGCCGAAGAGCGCGGCGCCGTCACCGCGGCAGCCGGCGCCGGCTTGTTCTGAGCGGGTAGTTCGATATCAACGGGTGCGTTCTCGTCATCCGCCGCCGGGAACTCGTTACTCCCTCGGCGTGTCGGGACATCATCGTCCGACCGGTTGGCGCCGCGCCGCTCCGATTGGGCCTGGCGCGCCGGTCCGGACGACGCTTCGGAATCCGCGGAGCTCGAACCGCCCGCACTGTCCGAGCCCGCCCTGTCGGCCTGGGCCAACGGCATAGCGAACACCGCCGAACCGATGCCCAGAGCCACCGCCAAAACGCCAACTCGGCCCACGTGTGTTCCTGGCCGGATAGCCAGCTTTGCCGACAAGCGATCATGACCCTCTGGCGACAGCGAATTAGGCATCGACATTGCCCCCTCCTCAATTGGAATAACCGCGGACTGTCCGCGCGCTCAGCAGATTATTACCATTACCGAGGGGATACTTCAGCATTGGGGTGAATACCGTTTGACTTTTCTGAGCGGCGCCCCGCCGTGGGCGCGTAAACCAGCAGCATCTCGGCGATCTGGTGAAGCCGCAGACGACTCCCGCGGATCTGCTCCCTGACCTGCGGTGGCGGAGGGATTTGAACCCCCGGACGGTGTTAGCCGTCTCTCGCTTTCAAGGCGAGTGCATTAGGCCGCTCTGCCACGCCACCGCGCACAAGCGTAACGGGACGGCGCATCAGATACCTCCGACGACCGCAGCGGGGCTGCGCTCAGCCACCCGCCGACGAGCGCAGCGGGGCCGTCAGGCCCGGGCTGCCTTCCCGTTCCCGTTGCTCCGCAAGCCCGTGCTGATCCGGCGACAGTTCTCGCCCATAGCCGACACCTGCGCCCGGCTCAGCGGCGACAGGAAACGCTGCCGCACCGCTTCGGCGTAGGTCGCGATGGCTTCGGAGAAGGCATCCCGGCCGCGATCGGTGATGGTCGCGAGCACGCCGCGGCCGTCTTCCGGGCTGGCCTCGCGGTGCACCAGGCCCGCCTCTTCCAGACGGCGGATCTGCCGCGTCACCCGGCTGGGCAACGACACCAGTTGCTCGGCGAGGTCCCCCATCCGCGCCGACCCGGTCTGCGAATTGCACAGAATCTCCAACAGCCGCACATCGAGCAAAGTCAGCCGATGCTGCTCGGACAAGGTCCTGTTCAACGAGCCGTAGACCCGAAGCGTTGCATCGATAAAGCTCTCCCACGCGCACGCCTCAGCGGGTTCCAGACCCGGCATCCGGCTTACGGCAGTCCCCAGTGAAATCCCACCCATGCGGGAAATCTTAGGCGATGAGTCGCTTTAGTCCGGTGGTTTCACACGCTAGTAACGTCAGCACAATGCGCGCCGTCGTCTGCGAACCCGGCAACCTCGTGTGGCGCGAGATCGCAGACGTGTCGGCCGCCCCCGGTGAGGTTCTGATCCAGATACTTGCCGCAGGGGTGAACCGGGCCGACCTGTTGCAGGCCGCCGGGAAATATCCGCCCCCGCCGGGAGCGAGCGACATCCTGGGCCTCGAAGTCGCCGGGGTGATCAGCCAGCTCGGCGATGGTGTGACGAATTGGTCTGTCGGCCAGAATGTTTGTGCGCTGCTGGCAGGCGGGGGTTACGCCGAATACGTCGCGGTCCCGGCTGCGCAGGTGCTTCCGATTCCCGACGGGGTTGGGGTCACCGACGCTGCCGGCCTGCCGGAGACCGCCTGCACGGTCTGGTCGAATCTGGTGATGGCAGCCGGTCTGCGCCCCGGCGAGACACTGCTGGTGCACGGCGGAGCCAGTGGTATCGGCACACACGCCGTCCAAGTCGGCGCAGCGCTGGGGGCCCGCGTTGCGGTGACGGCCGGATCTCCCGCCAAATTGGAGTTCTGCACCGATCTGGGCGCCGACGTCGCGATCTCCTACCGCGACGAGGATTTCGTCGAACGGATTCGGGCGGTGACCGGCGGCCGCGGGGCCGACGTGATCCTGGACCTGATGGGGGCTTCATACCTGGACCGCAATCTGTCCGCCCTGGCCCCCGACGGGCGACTGGTGATCATCGGGATGCAGGGCGGGGTCAAGGCTGAGCTCAATATCGGCACCCTGATCGGCAAGCGACTGACGGTGCTGGGCACTTCACTGCGCGGCCGGCCGGTTGACGGTCCGCATGGCAAGGCCGAAATCGTCGAGGCGGTAAGAACTTTCGTGTGGCCGATGATCGAAGCAGGCACGGTGCGGCCGGTCATCGGCGCCCGCTTCCCCATGGACCGGGCCGCCGAGGCGCACCGCGCGCTCGCCGCCGGCGAGGTCACCGGGAAAGTGCTGCTGACTCTTTAACCCAGCGACGCCAGTGTGCGGACCAGGTGGTCCACCTCGGCCATCGTGGAGTAGTGCGCCAAGCCCAGCGTCACCGCGCCACCGATCTCCTCCACCCCGAGGAGTTCAAGTACCCGGGAGTTCGGGTTGCCGATGGCCAGGACGCCGTTGTCGGCGAGTCGCTGTACCACCCGCTCAGCCGGGACGCCGGTGACCGCGATGCTGATCACCGGGATGCGTACCGGCGGGTCGCCGATCACCGTGACCAGCGGCAAAGAGCTCAGTGAGGTGAGCAGATAGTCGAACAGCCCATACAGGTAGCTCTGCGCGGATTGCATTGACTGCGCGAGCCTTTCGCGCCTGCTCCCCCGGGCGTCCTCGTCCAGGCCGGCCAGGTATTCCACGCTCGACACCACACCGGCCAACAGACCGTACTGATGCAGGCCGAGTTCCAGGCGGGCCGCACCGGCGGCGTTCGGGTCCGTCGAGACCGACCCCAGCGTGTCGGTGAGCCCGGGGTTGCGGAACACCAGCGCGCCGATCGGCGGGCCGCCCCAGGCGGCGGCGTTGATCGCGACCACGTCGGCCTGGACTTCGGCGATGTCGAGCAGCCGGTACGGCGCCGCCGCGGAGTGGTCGACCACCACCAGGCCGCCGTTGTTGTGGACCAGCTTGGCCACCGCCGCGACGTCGATGACGGTGCCCAGCGCCGACGAGGCCGACGGGATGGCCACCAGTCGGGTATCGGCGGTCAACAGGTCGTCCCACTGCCACACTGGCAACTCGCCGGTCTCGATATCGACTTCGGCCCACTTCACCTTGGCGCCGAACCGGTCGGCCGCACGCAACCACGGAGCGATGTTGGCCTCGTCGCCGAGTCGGCTGACCACCATTTCGCTGCCTAGACCGGCTCGGGTGGAGGACGCGTCGGCCAGTGAGGCCAGCAGGACGGCCCGGTCGGATCCCAGGACCACACCGGCGGGGTCGGCGTTGAGCAGATCAGCCACCGCCTGGCGGGCGGCGTCGAGCATTGCCGAGCTGCGTTGGGCCGCCGGATGGGGGCTCGCGGTGTTAGCCGCAGCGCTGCGGAACGCGGTGGAGACGGTGGTAGCCACGGACTCCGGAACCGCCATCCCGGCTTGGGCGTCGAAGCGCATCCAGCCGTCCCCGAGCGCCGGATGCAGCCCGCGCAGCCGTGCGACGTCGTATGCCATCGCACCGCCTTCGAAGGTTCCCTGAACTGCGTCGACCCGGCCGAAGCCGGGCAACCCACCCGACCGGGACCAGAACCGCGACACCATACTAGGCCAGTGAACTTCGGCGTCGGCGTCCTAGCCGCGGCCGTGTTGCTGACAGTCCCCGGCGCCCTGGTCGGCCGGGCCGGCGGATTGCGCTGGCTGCCCGCGTTTGCGGTCGGGCCGGCGCTGACCTACGGCATCGTCGGGTCGGCCATCGTCCCGCTGGACGCCCTGGGCATGCGGTGGAATGCGGTCTCCGCGGTCGGCGCCCTGGTGTTCGTGGCGGCAGTGGTGGCCGCCGGCCGGGTTTTGCTGACACGCCCCGCAGCGCCGGCGGAATCGGCCCGCGCACCCGCCACCAGTTGGGTTGACCGGCCGGCGCTGACAGCGGCCGCTCTACAGCGGGCTGTTCTACAACGACCCGCGGCGGCTGTCCGGGGTGGTGACCCTGCTGTTGACGCCGATGGCCGGACTCGCGTTGTTCTCCGCGGCGGTGCTGCTGATGGCCGCCCTCACACGGTTGACTCGGGTCACGCCGCCGCGGAGAGTGTGGATCGGTGCCACCTGTCGCTACTGGTGGCGGTGTGCGCGGGATTGGCGTGGCACTACTTCCCGCGGCACCGGTTCCTGATGGGCGAAAAATACGACAGCGACGGCAGCGCCTGGATGTACGCCGTGGCCGGGCTGCGGCCGCTGTGGACGCACTACGACTACCCCGTGCAGCAGGGGCCGGGGCGCAACCGGTTCCTGTTCTGGGCGTACGCCGACGATGCCGAACGCGACCCGCGGATCGCCGAGTCGGTGCGGGCGCTGAACATCAGATATGTGCTCATCAGCAGCCCCGTCGTCGGCGGTTTCGTGATGCCCGACGGGCTAGTGTCACTAGACAAGTCCACGTCGTGGGCCAAAATCTACGACAACGGCGGCGCCCGCATCTACGAGTGGCGCGGCAGCGCGGGAACCAGGAAGGGGGCATGAACGGGGCATGACGGCGAGCAACGACGACAACAACATCGAGGTCATCACCGGCGTTCAGTCGCAGGACGCCGCGGGCGACGACGAGGCGCGTTCGATCACCGACCTGGTCGAACAGCCGGCGAAGGTGATGCGGATCGGGACGATGATCAAGCAGCTGCTGGAGGAGGTCAAAGCGGCGCCGCTCGACGATGCCAGCCGCAACCGGCTTCGCGAGATCCACGCCACCAGCATCAGCGAACTCGAAGACGGTCTGGCGCCGGAGTTGCGCGACGAGTTGCACCGCCTGGCGCTGCCGTTCTCCGAGGACTCGGTGCCGTCGGACGCCGAATTGCGGATCGCGCACGCGCAACTGGTCGGCTGGCTGGAAGGGCTGTTCCACGGCATCCAGACGGCGTTGTTCGCTCAGCAGATGGCGGCCCGCGCCCAGCTGGAGCACATGCGTCAGGGGTCCCTGCCGCCCGGAATGGCCGGACCGGCCGGCAACGGCGCGCACGGAACCGGTCAGTACCTCTAGGTCAGATGCGCCCGGATGACACCTGACCCCTCCATCGAGACCCGTGATGCCTGGGTCGAGTTCCCGATCTTCGACGCCAAGGCGCGCTCGTTCAAGAAAGCGTTCCTGGGCAAAGCCGGCGGAACGATCGGCAAGAACGCCGACAACGTCGTGGTCATCGAGGCGCTGCGCGACATCACCATGAGCCTGAAGATCGGCGACCGGGTGGGCCTGGTGGGCCACAACGGCGCCGGCAAGTCCACCCTGCTGCGGCTGCTGTCGGGCATCTACGAACCGACCCGGGGGACCACCGTCATCCGTGGCCGCATCGCGCCGGTCTTCGATCTCGGCGTCGGCATGGACCCGGACACCACCGGCTACGAGAACATCATCATCCGCGGCATGTTCCTGGGGCAGACCCGCAAACAGATGGCCGCCAAGGTCGACGAGATCGCCGATTTCACCGAACTGGGCGACTACTTGTCGATGCCGTTGCGCACCTACTCCACCGGCATGCGGGTCCGCCTGGCGATGGGCGTGGTCACCAGCATCGACCCGGAGATCCTGTTGCTCGACGAAGGTATCGGGGCGGTGGACGCCGAGTTCCTCAAGAAGGCCCAGAACCGGTTGCAGGCGTTAGTGGAGCGCTCCGGAATCCTGGTGTTCGCCAGCCATTCCAACGAATTTCTGGCACGGCTGTGCAAAACAGCGATGTGGATCGACCACGGCACCATCCGGCTGTCCGGCAGCATCGAAGAGGTGGTGCGGGCCTACGAGGGCGAGGACGCCGCCCGCCACGTCCGCGACGTGCTCGCCGAACACGCCGGCGATTGGTCCGCCCCGTGACTGAAGCCGTAACTGACGGCGCGACCGAGATGGTGTGCGCGGTCGTCGTCACCCACCGCCGGCCCGAGGAACTGGCCACGTCGCTGGATCTGGTGAGCGCGCAGAGCCGGATGATCGATCACCTGATCGTGGTGGACAACGACTTCGGAAATGGAGGGGACGAACGGGTGCGGGATCTGGTGACCCGCCAGCCGGTGCCGTCCACCTACCTCGGTTCACACCGGAACCTCGGCGGCGCAGGCGGATTCGCACTGGGCATGCTGCATGCGCTGGCCCTGGGCGCGGACTGGGTGTGGCTGGCCGACGACGACGGCCGCCCCCGCGACACCGACGTGCTGGCCACCCTGCTGGCCTGCGCCAAGCGGCACAACCTCGCCGAGGTTTCCCCGATGGTGTGCGCGCTGGAGTCCCCCGACGAGTTGGCCTTCCCGCTGCGCCGGGGGCTGGTGTGGCGCCGCCGCACCGACGAACTGCGCACCGAAGGTTCGGGTCAGGATCTGCTTCCCGGCATCGCGTCGCTGTTCAACGGTGCGCTTTTTCGTGCGGAAACCATTGAGGCGGTGGGTGTTCCGGATATCCGACTGTTCATCCGGGGCGACGAGGTGGACGTACACCGCCGACTGGTGCGCAGCGGCCTGCCGTTCGGCACCTGCCTGACGACTGCCTACCTGCATCCCTACGGCAGCGACGAGTTCAAGCCCATCCTGGGAGGGCGGATGCACACCCAGTATCCCGACGACCCGGCCAAGCGGTTCTTCACCTACCGCAATCGCGGCTATGTGCTGTCTCAGCCCGGCCTGCGCAAGCTGCTGCCGCAGGAGTGGATGCGCTTCGGCTGGTACTTCTTAGTCAGCAAGCGCGACCCGGCCGGACTGCGGGAGTGGATGCGGTTGCGCAAGTTGGGCCGTCAGGAGAAGTTCGCCGAGAAGTACGTCGCATCCCGGAGCGGCCAGTGACCGTCGTGGAGTCGGGCAACCAGTCCAAGACCTTCGCCCGCGCGCGGGCCGATCTGATCGACGGCTTCACCAACCGTGAGCTGTGGCTGTTCCTGGGCTGGCAGGACATCAAGCAGAAGTACCGCCGGTCGGTGCTGGGCCCGTTCTGGATCACCATCGCCACCGGGACCACCGCGGTGGCGATGGGCCTGCTGTACTCCAAACTGTTCAATCTGCCGCTGTCCGAACACCTTCCCTATGTGACGCTCGGGCTGATCATCTGGAACATGATCAACGCCTCCATCCTGGAGGGCGCTGAGGTGTTCATCGCCAACGAGGGCCTGATCAAACAACTTCCGACCCCGTTGAGCGTGCACGTCTACCGGCTGGTGTGGCGGCAGATGATCCTGTTCGCGCACAACATCGTCATCTTCGTGATCATCGCGATCATCTATCCCAAACCGTGGTCGTGGGCGGACCTGACGGTGATCCCGGCGATCGTGCTGATCATGCTCAACTGCGTGTGGGTGTCGTTCTGCTTCGGCATCCTGGCCACCCGCTACCGCGACATCGGGCCGCTGCTGACCTCGCTGGTACAACTGCTGTTCTTCATGACCCCGATCATCTGGAACGCCGACACCCTCGAAAAGCAGGGCGCCGGACAGTACTGGCGCATCATCGAACTCAACCCGCTACTGCACTACCTGGACATCCTGCGGGCGCCGATGCTGGGCGCGCCCCAGGAGCCGCGACACTGGATCGTGGTGATCGTTCTGACGATCCTGGGCTGGTGCGCCGCGGCGTTGGCACTGAAGCAGTACCGGGCGCGGGTTCCGTACTGGGTGTAGGACTCTGCCAGTTCTGACTGACATCGCCGGGGCCGGCCGATGAGTCGGCAATTACGACTAACCGCTCAGGTCTCCGGAGAGGCATGTCCCTGGTTGAGGTTCTGGCACAGAGGGTTTCTGTAAGCGCTCGCTCAACAAATTTTCAGGATTTTACAGACAAGCTAATTCCCGCTAGCTATTGTTCGGCCGCCGTACACGTACCGACAGGAGGGACAACATGTCCACGAAGATGCACACCCGCAAGAGCCGCAAGGCCGGAGGGCGCACCAAGCCCGTCGCCCTCGCCGGCGCCGCGCTGACAGCGGCTGCGCTGACCGCAGCCATCGCCCCGCCGGTCATGCCGGCGAACAGCAAGCTCGACGTATTGCTGGCCGCCGACGCCGAGCCCGTCACCCCGAGGAACGTCCAGCCCGCGATCACCATCGGAGTACTCGGAGGGCTGATCCCCCCGCTGCTCAACGCGTTGGGCGTCGCGAACCCCTACCAACTGCCGCTGCCACCTCTCGAGGGTCTCACGGGTCCAATCGCCTGGGACTTCGTCGGTGGCGCCCCCAGTACCCAGGGGGTTTACAACCTGATCAACAACCTCGTCTATCGGGACAAGCCCACAGATCCGAGCCTCGACGGGTACACGTGCGTAGCCGCGACGCAAGACAAGTGCCGGACGGCGTTCCTGATCGCGACCGATTACGGGGCATTAGCTGCCAATGACGCGATCCGCGGCCTCGTCGACCAGGCCCAGGGCAACACACCGCTGAACTTCGACCCGCTGAAGCCGAATCCCAGCGGCACCGGGTTGACTCAGGTGTCGGCGATCTTCCTCAACAACATCCTGCGGCCAGATGGCGGCTTCGACTCCCGCTTCCCGATGCTCGTGGAGCCGTTCGGCGTCAGCGCCAGCATGCCGGCCACGGGTGAGTCCGGCCCCAACGAGGACGGTGCCAGCGTCTACAACTCCACGACGTCCTTCACGTGGGCGTATAACACGTTGGCCGACTTCCCGATCACGTTCAGCCCGCTGGCCATCGCGAACGCCGTCTTCGGCGCCGTGCCGCCGCCCTCGGTGGTCAATGACCTCCTGGCGGTTCTCACCGCCGAAGATCAGGCCGCCGCCGGGGCAGCTTTGCTGGGGCTCACCAGCAGGGCAGCAGGAACCCTTATCGCTGCCGACGAGGCTACGGGCGAACCCGTATTCGCTAATGCCGGATGCCCGACGGCTCAAGCCGGTTGCGACAGCCAAGGTCTCTTTAACACCGACGGACTTGTCGGGCTCGCCGTCGCCCTGCAGGGGTATCCCAGTCCGTTCACCCTAGACGCGGTGTTGGGTGCGGCCAATGCCTTCCTGCCGCTCACGGCACCTCTGTATGTGAACTCGATGCTGGTGAACTCGGTGCTCAAGGCGGTCAAGAGCCCGTACCTGCTGGGCACCCCGGAGGCCGACATCCTCACCCCGGCGCTGAAGATCCTGATCAACACCGCCTATCCCGATGTCCTCACCCCGGACATGCTGGACAAGGTCAACCCGAAAAGCCCGAGCGGGAAGACCTACGCCGACCTGGGCTACCAGGCCTACGACCGCACGTTCTCCCAGCCGCTTGATTACCTCAAGCCGGTGGCCTTCAATTGGGCCAAGAACCCCGCGTTGACCCCGGATCAAAGCGGCGCCGTGAACGGTGATGTCTCCAAGGCCTTCACCGACGCCTTCAAGGCACAGTCGGAGAAGCCGTTCTTCGGCATCATCGTGGCCAACCCGGATGCCGGCACCCCGATCAACCCGCCGGCCACGGCTGCGGCGCCGGCCGTCGCTCCGGCCGCATCGGTGTCCGCTCCGGCCGACCTCGACATCCCGGCCGACCTCGACATCCCGGCCGAGGATCCAGCTCCGGCCGAGGATGCTCCGGCCACCGGCGGCGGCTCCGCAGGAGCCGGTGACTCCGGCGACAACGGCGATTCCGGCGGCGGGAACACCCGCTCGGCACGGAGCGCCCGCGGCTAACCGCAGCAGCACCGAACAGAACGCCCGGGCCGTAAACGGCCCGGGCGTTCTGTTTTTGGCAACATCTTTCAGACCATCAGCGGCCGGCACCGACCGTCGTCCAAGGACAAGCTCAACAAATTTTCAGTGTTTTTACATCTTCGGCATTAATCACTGAGTACTCTCACCGCACCTTCAGGCCCACCACAGGAAGAGGAACGACTGTGATCGTCTCAATCCGCTCTTATCTCACGGCAGGCGTCGCCGCGGTCGGCGCGGGCGCCATGGCCCTCACCCCGATCCAGGCACTGCCCGCTCAGTCGACAGTCGCCTCGGAACGGGTGATTAGCACCATGGCGGTGCAACTCGCCTCGACGATCGACCCCATCACCCCCTGGGTCAACACCCTCACGACCACCGGGGAGAATGTCACCGCGCTGATCGACTACTACATCCAGCAGCCGATCCCGCTGGCCCAAACCATCTGGTACAACCTCGGCGTCTACATGGATGAAGACTCCAGCACAGTCAACGACCAGATCATGGAGAACCTCAATACGTTCTTCTACGCCCCGTGGAGCCCGGGCACCTGCACCCAATTCTGCCCGGACCCCGACGCCGAGGCCCTCAAGCCCCCGATCTACGCGGGCGATTACGTCTCGGATGTACCAATCACCAATCCAGTGATTTTTGGACAACCCGTCAGCCAGCGGACACTCTTCACGTTACTCCCGCTTGTCGTCGGCGGCGAAGATGCCGCCGGCTGGGCAGATCCCATTGCGTCTCTGGTGAACTTCACCGCCACGCCGTACAGCGGTCAACTCGTCGGACTGCTCGGTCCGCTGGTCGCACCACTGATCAGCATCAGCCAGAGCCTCAAGGCGGCTAGCGAATTCTCCATGGACGGCGACAGCATCGGAGCGCTCAACGAGATCATCAACATCCCGGCCAACATGGCCAACGCGGTCCTCAATGGCCCCGGCTACCTCGACCTCACCGACATCGCCGAAGGACTGCTGCCGGACGCGATCAAGACTATCGGCCTGAACCTGGGCGGACTGGTCAGCCCTCCGGTGGCCTTCGAGGGCGAATCGCTCGACAAGGTCACGGCGGTCAACGGCGGCGTGATGTTCGACGCACTGGCCTTCGAAGCTGAAACGGACGCCTTGGGCCCCTTAGTCACGGTCAAGTCCCCCGGCCAACCGGTGAGCTGGTTCGGTGCGGCGATCGGCCTTGGTCAGCTGCTCGGCGAGCAGATGCAGGTGACCCCGGTCTACCCGGTTGAGCCCACCGCGGCTGTCGCTCCGGCCGCCGCGGTGTCCGAGCCGGCGGATGACCCGGTCGAACTCGACATCCCGGCCGAGGATCCGGCTCCGGTCGAGGAGGCTCCGGCCACCGGCGGCGACTCCGCAGGCGCCGAAGCAGGTGACTCCGGCGACAACGGCAATTCCGGCGGCGGGAACACCCGCTCGGCACGGAGCGCCCGCGGCTAAGCCCCGCAGCACCGAACAGAACGCCCGGGCCGTCCATGGCCCGGGCGTTCTGCTGTTGCAAGGCTTGGTGTTTCAGCCGGGGACGTTGCCCTAAAGGGTCTGCCAGGCGGGCGACATCGGCGTTGCAACGACGATCACAGACCGGAAACGCCCGGGCCCATACCCCAGTCCTGGGCCCGGACGTTTCCGTGCCAGGCTCATATCTTCAAAGCGGGGGAAGCCCCGGCAATTGTTCAGGATGGCCGACTTAGCGATCCCAGACTGCACCCCGGACGCAAATGTCGGACCTAGGACTGACCCAGGCTTCGACGGTAATCAGCGACCTCGGCCTCGGCGGCGAGCAGCGCGCCGAGCTCGCCTTCCTGCTGTGCAACGAAAACAGCGACGACCTGTCGGCACAATTCTGGCACGCTCACCCCGCGCGCCTCGGCAATGCGTTTGAGCCCAACCACGGTTGTCGTGGTGACATGAAACTGCACCGCGAATTGACCGCAGGAGCCATCTTCGGGCGGTAACCCGGGCCCCAAGACGACGGGACCGTCGATGAGGTACCCGCCGGCCTCGATATCCCGGCTTGTCTGAGCGACGACCTCGTTACGGCCTGACGGGCTGTCAGTGCAGCTATCCGGCTCCCGGCACTCGTCGTCGCTGAGGTAACCCATTCCGCCCACGCTAGACCGAGGCAGGCACCGGGGGACGACGGCATCGCTGCCGACACGTACGTCAAATTCCGGGGCCTGCCCAACGGCTGGTTCGGATCAGTGATCGGGCTGGGCCAGTTCGTCGCCGAGCAGATGGTGGTAACCCCGCCGCCTCCGCCCGGTGCCCAAGCTCCCCTTCCTGGGGCCCGGGCGTTTTCCGTTGTGCGGCAAACGTTCTCAGCCCGGGACGTTGCCCCGATCCGGCGCGGGGCCGAACTGGAAGCGACGGGCGCTGATTTCACTCGGGGTGACACGCACATAGCGCAGCTTCTCCGTCTGCACCCACGGCATCAGCCCGGCCTGATCGGCCTCGTGGATCTCCTCGGCACTGCTGAGCATCTTGGCGGTGCCGCGGATGATCACGCTCCAGCCCTCTGCCACGGTGTGGTCGTCGGCCTCGAAGAGCACCTTGTCGTTCATCACCGTGGTGAACAGCTTGGTGCCCTCCGCGGTGCGGAACAGCACGCTGCCGTTGTGCACCACAAAGTTCACCGGGAAGATCTCCAGCTGCCCACCGAAGGAGGTCACCAGCCGGCCCAGCGCGACGCTGCCCAGCAGATTCCACGCCTCACGGTCGTCGACGACGCTGATCGGATCATTCGCCATGCGCCACATCGTGTCCGGACAACTGACCACCGCGCAAGGGCCTAACGGCCCTTAGGGGCCAGTTCGGCCATCCGCAGCGCACGATCCGACAGCGCACGATCCGACACCTCTGCAGAGTTTCCATCGTGAACACGGGGAAACCGGGTATGAGATCCAGATGCGCTCCCAACACAGCAGATTCGAGGAGTTGTCGAGTCGCTTCGCCGACCAGCTGGCTCGGGTCCACGACTGCGTCCGGCCCGATTATGTGCGCGCCGACTGGTCCGCCCGCAACGCCGACCTGGAACGCCACCTGCTGCCGGTGCCGCCGGCGGACTTCCTGAGCCACCCGGCGATCCGGTTCCAGATGTTCGTCGACGCGAACGTCGTCCCGCACGAACTGCCCTACGTGCGCCGCCGGCTGCGCGACGACCGTCTGCTCGCCGAAGATCCGGTGGGCGGCCCGCCCACGCTAGCCGTGGACGGCAGTGGGGTGCTGACGTCGTCGAACACCGTGCACCAGCTCTATCACCTGCTCCGCTACGAGGACGAGACCGGACGACAGCTCAGCGACTTCGACACCATCGTGGAATGGGGCGGCGGCTTCGGCAGCCTGATGCGGTTACTGATCCGCCTGCACGGCGGGCGGCCGACCTGCGTGGTGCTCCCGACACCCCGGTGTTCTCGGCGGTCCAATGGCTTTATCTGGCAGTCGTTTTCGGCGAGGACGCGGTGGTGTTGCACGACCGCGCACCGGTGCGCCCGGCGGCGGGGCGGATCAACCTGGTTCCGGTGGGACTGGCCGCCGACGTCGAGGTCGACGCCGATCTGTTCATCTCCAACTGGGCGCTCAACGAGAGCACCAGCGCCGCCCAGGACGACGTACTGGCCTCCGGCTGGTTCGGCGCCTCGGCACTGCTGCTGGCCATGCACGCCGGCGATCCGCTGACACCCATCGCCGCCGGCCGGGGCGCGCGGACGGTGCCACTGGGCGACTTCATGCCGGGGCAGCGGTACCTGGTGGCCTGAGACTCAACCGCTGAGCTCTGCCAACTCGGCCCGCATGTTGTCCCGGGCGGCGGCCTCCCATTCGCGGCGGCCGTGGTCGGTGCGGAACACCGCGGGAGCGTCGAGCAAGGCGGCCAGAACCTGGATGCGGCCCTTGCGGAACACCTCGTCGGGGATGTGCGGGTACTCCGCGCGGATCGCGACGCTGTTGCGCCGGTAACGCCCGGCCGGAAGGGCGAGCGAGGCCAGATCGGCATCGGAGAGCACCGCGGCGTTGCGGTCGCCGGGAGCCGGGTCGTGGCTGACGGTCATGCGGACCAGCCGGGCGACTTCGTCGACCATCCCCGGGGCCACCCCGAGGCCGGACAGGTCGCGCTCGGCACGCTGGGCGCTGCGCTCCTCGTCGTCGGGCAAACCCTGGTACACCGCGTCGTGGTACCAGGCGGCCAGGCGCACCGCGTCCGGCTCGTCCGCGTCGGCGGCGAGTTCGTCGACCCGGCTCAGGATGTCGCCCAGGTGAGTCAGTGAGTGGTAGGTGCGGTGCGGCTCGGACCAGGCGTCGATCAGCCGCCGGCCCACGTCCGCCGCGCGCGGATCGCCTGTGTGCCGGGCGAGCAACCCTGTCCACGCCTCCAGGAGATCGGCCACCTGATCATCCTGCCCGTAAGCTTCCCCGCGATGGCCGAGATCGCCCACCCCACGCCGCTGAGTCTGAAGACCCAGTTGCTGCGGTTCGTGCTCACCGGTGGTTTCTCGGCGGTCGTCGACTTCGGCCTGTACTTCCTGCTCTACAAACAGTTCGGTGTGCAGGTGGATCTGGCCAAGGCGATCGGCTTTGTCGCCGGCACGCTGACGGCGTATCTGATCAACCGGCGCTGGACGTTCGGCGCCGAGCCCAGCCGGTCGCGGTTCGTCAAGGTGATGGTGCTCTACGCGCTGACCTTCGCGGTGCAAGTCGGCCTGAACCACCTCATGCTGCGCATCCTGGATTACCAGGACTGGGCGCTGCCGGTGGCGTTCGTGGTGGCGCAGGGCACGGCGACGGTGATCAACTTCGTTGTCCAGCGTGTCTGGATTTTCCGGCGGGCAGGAGCGTCACGGTAACCTCGTCACGATGTCGGCAACGATCACACAGCAGCGGCTGATGGGCTGGGGGCGCACCGCACCGTCGGTCGCTGACGTTCTGACGACACCGGACCCCGACGAGATCGTCCGCGCTGTCATCCGCGCCGCCGACCAGGCCGCCGACGGTCGCCAGCGCGGCGTCATCCCGCGCGGGCTCGGCCGGTCCTACGGCGATAACGCCCAGAACGGCGGCGGACTGGTCATCGACATGACCGCGCTGAACCGGATTCATTCCATCGACGCCGCCACCCGGATGGTCGACGTCGACGGCGGCGTGAGCCTGGACCGGTTGATGAAAGCCGCCCTGCCCTGCGGATTGTGGGTTCCGGTGCTGCCGGGCACCCGCCAGGTCACCATCGGCGGGGCGATCGGCTGCGACATCCACGGCAAGAACCACCACAGCGCCGGCAGCTTCGGCAATCACGTCCGGTCCATCGACCTGCTGACCGCCGACGGCCGGATCCGCACGATCACCCCGGACGGCCCGGAGTCCGACCTGTTCTGGGCGACCATCGGCGGCAACGGCCTGACCGGCATCATCATGCGCGCCACCATCGAGATGACGCCCACCGAGACGGCTTACTTCATCGCCGACGGCGACGTCACCCGCAGCCTGGACGACACCATCGCCTTCCACAGCGACGGCAGCGAGGCCAACTACACCTACTCCAGCGCCTGGTTCGACGCGATCAGCCCGCCGCCGAAACTCGGCCGCGCGGCGATCTCCCGCGGCTCGCTGGCCCGGCTGGACCAGCTACCCGAGAAGCTGCAACGCAATCCGCTGAAATTCGATGCGCCGCAACTGCTGACGTTCCCCGACATCTTCCCCAACGGGCTGGCCAACAAGTACACCTTCGGCCCGATCGGCGAGCTGTGGTACCGCAAGTCGGGCACCTACCGGAACAAGGTCCAGAACCTGACGCAGTTCTACCACCCGCTGGACATGTTCGGAGAGTGGAACCGCGCCTACGGTCCGGCAGGCTTCCTGCAGTACCAGTTCGTGGTCCCGATGGAGGCGGTCGAGGAGTTCAAGGCGATCATCGTCGACATCCAAGCCTCCGGTCACTACACGTTCCTCAACGTGTTCAAACTCTTCGGACCGGGAAACCAAGCGCCGCTGAGCTTTCCGATCCCGGGCTGGAATGTCTGCGTGGACTTCCCCATCAAGGCGGGGCTGAGCGAGTTCGTCACCGACTTGGACCGCCGGGTACTGGAATTCGGCGGCCGGCTCTACACCGCCAAGGACTCGCGCACCAGCGCCGAGACCTTCCACGCCATGTACCCGCGCATCGACGAGTGGATCGCGGTGCGCCGCAGGGTTGATCCGCACGCGGTGTTCGCCTCGGACATGGCCCGACGTTTGGAGTTGCTCTAAATGGTGCTCGACGCAGTGGGTAACCCCCAGACCATTCTGTTGCTCGGCGGCACCTCGGAGATCGGGCTGGCCATCTGCGAGCGGTACCTGCGCGACGCCCCGGCGCGGATCATCCTGGCCGCGCTGCCCGACGACCCCGGCCGGGAGGCCGCTGCCGCGCAGATGACCCGCGCCGGCGCGAAGTCGGTGACGCTGGTGGACTTCGACGCGGTCGACACCGCCAGCCACCCGGCGGTGATCGATGAGTGCTTCAACGCTGATGGGGATGCGAAAGATATAGACGTGGCGATCGTGGCGTTCGGGTTACTGGGGGACGCCGAGGAGTTGTGGCAAGACCAGCGCAAAGCCGTGCAAATCGCCGAGATCAACTACACCGCAGCGGTTTCCGTCGGCGTGCTGCTCGGCGAGAAGATGCGCAGCCAGGGCTTCGGCCGGATCATCGCGATGAGTTCGGCGGCCGGTGAGCGGGTGCGCCGCTCGAACTTCGTCTACGGCTCCACCAAGGCCGGCCTGGACGGTTTCTACCTCGGACTCGGCGAGGCGCTCAAACCGTTCGGGGTGGGAGTGCTGGTGATCCGGCCCGGCCAGGTCCGCACCCGGATGAGCGCCCACGTCAAGGAGGCGCCGCTGACCGTCGACAAGGAGTACGTCGCCGACCTGGCCGTCACCGCGTCGGCCAAGGGCAAGGAACTGGTCTGGGCGCCAGGCACTTTCCGCTACGTGATGATGGTGCTGCGGCACATCCCGCGGCCCATCTTCCGCAAGCTGCCGATCTAGCGACTGTGATCGCGGTCCGCAACGGCGTCGTGGTCGCCGGCCAGATGGCGCTGGCGGCCGTGCTTGCCCTCGTGGTTTCAGTGGTCGCACTGAAGGCGATTTCCACGGTGGAATGGCCGGCATTCCCGTCGTCGAACCAGTTGCACGCCTTGACCACCACCGGCCAGGTGGCCTGCCTGCTCGGCCTGATGGCCGTCGGTGCGCTCTGGCGACTGCGCGAGGGACTGCGCTGGGTGGCCGGCATCGCGGCGCCGGTGCTGCTGTCGGCGTTCGTAGCGGTGACTCTGGGTATGCCCCTGGGCGCGACCAAGCTGTATCTGTTCGGTATCTCGGTGGATCAGCAGTTCCGCACCGAGTACCTGACCCGGCTGGCCGACAACCCCGCCCTACGGGATATGACCTATGCGGGGCTGCCACCGTTCTACCCGCCGGGCTGGTTCTGGCTGGGCGGGCGGGCCGCCGCGCTGACCGGCACTCCGGCCTGGGAGATGTACAAACCGTGGTCGATCATCTCGCTGGCGGTCGCCGTCGCGGTGGCATTCGCGTTGTGGGCGGCCATGATCCGCTTCGAGTACGCCCTGGCGGTCACTACGGCGACGGCGGCGGTCACGCTGGCCTACGCCTCCCCTGAGCCCTACGCCGCCATCATCACCGTGCTGATCCCGCCGGTTCTGGTGCTTGCGTGGTCTGGGCTGCAAGGAGATTCGCGTAGGGGAGGCTGGGCGGCCGTTGTCGGCGTCGGGCTGTTCCTCGGTTTCGCCGCCACTTTCTACACCCTGCTGCTGGCCTACACCGCGTTCACCGTCACGATCATGTCGATGGTGGCCGCCGTGGTGCGCCGCAGCGTCAGCCCACTGCACCGACTGGTGGTGATGGCGGTGATCGCGATCGCCGTTGGCGCAATCACCTGGGCGCCCTTCATGATCCGCGCCGCCCGCGGCCCGCTGAGCGACACCGGCGCGGCCCAGCACTACCTGCCCGGCGACGGGGCGGTGCTGAGCTTCCCGATGCTGCAGTTCTCGCTGCTCGGTGCGCTGTGCATGCTGGGCACGGTGTGGCTGGCCTGGCGCTGCCGCTCATCGGTTCGGGCGGGTGCGCTGGGCATGGGCGTGCTGGCGCTGTACGCCTGGTCGCTGCTATCGATGCTGACCACCCTGGCGGGCACCACGCTGCTGTCGTTCCGCCTGCAGCCGACGTTGTCCGTGCTGCTCTCCGCGGCAGGCGTATTCGGTTTCATCGAGGCGGCGCGCTGGGCTGCGGCGCGATGGAACCGCAACATCATCCCAGTGGGGGTTGCCGTCGGGCTGATCGGAGCCATCGGCTTCAGCCAGGACATCCCGCACGTGCTGAGCCCCGACATCGCCGTTGCCTACACCGACACCGACGGCGACGGCCAGCGCGGCGACCGTCGCCCGCCCGGCGCGGAGAAGTACTACCCCAAGGTCGACGAGGCGATCCGCCAGGCCACCGGCAAGCCGCGCGACGAGACCGTGGTGATGACCGCCGACTACAGCTTTCTGTCGTACTACCCCTACTTCGCCTTCCAGGGCCTGACGTCGCACTACGCCAACCCGCTGGCGGAGTTCGATAAGCGGGCCGCAGCCATCGAATCCTGGGGCAAGCTCACCGATCCGGCCGAGTTCGCCACGGCGCTCGACGCGTTGCCGTGGCCGGCGCCCACGGTGTTCCTGATGCGCCGCGGCGGGGCCGCCGGGTCGGCGAACACCTACACCCTGCGGTTGGCCGAGGACGTCTACCCCAACCAGCCCAATGTGCGCCGCTACACCGTCGACCTCGACGCCGGACTGTTCACCGACCCGCACTTCACCGTGCAGAACATCGGGCCGTTCGTCCTGGCGATGCGCAACTGAGCCGTCGAGGCTGCGTCAGGATCGCCGCTGCCGCGGGTTGGACGATCTGGGCGCAGAATCGATGTCCTGACCCGCGGCCAATTACGATCTAGCCCCGTGACGCAGAGTCGGGGGAGCTACCGAACCGCCCGGCTCATCGCCACGATCGCCGGCCTGTTCGGCGCCCTGCTGGCTGTCCTCACCCCGTTCCTCCCGGTCAAACAGACCACCGCCGAGCTGAACTGGCCCCAGAACGGCACGCTATCCAGCATCACCGCGCCGCTGATCGGTTATGTCCCAACGGATCTCACCATCGACGTGCCGTGCAGCGCCGCCGCCGGCCTCACCGGGGCGAACACCGTGCTGCTCTCCACGGTGCCCAAGCAGGCGCCGAAAGCCGTCGACCGCGGTCTGCTGATCCAGCGCGCCGGCGACAACCTCGTGGTAGTGGTGCGCAACACCCCGGTGCTGGCGGCCCCGATGAGCGACGTACTCAGCCCGGCCTGCCGGGAACTGAGCGTCAGCGCCCGCGCCGGGATGGTGACGGGCGAATTCGTCGGCCTCAGCGCCAAGTCCGGTGGCCCGCTGCGCGGCGAACGGGCCGGGGACCTGCGGCCGCAGATCGTCGGCGTCTTCACCGACCTCTCCGGGCCGGCGCCGGCC
Source organism: Mycolicibacterium sp. (assembly GCA_032117575.1). GTDB lineage: Bacteria > Actinomycetota > Actinomycetes > Mycobacteriales > Mycobacteriaceae > Mycobacterium. The sequence goes on along the minus strand of JAULZA010000026.1, from coordinate 22,514 downwards.
GGCCTGAACCTGTCGGCGACCATCGACACCCGCTACAGCACCGCCCCCACCGCGCTGAAACTGGTGGTGATGCTGCTGGGCCTTGCCTTGACCATGGTCGCGCTGATCGCCCTGCACATCATCGACACCGCCGACGGCATTCGGCGCCGCCGGTTCCTGCCGGCCCGGTGGTGGCGACTGAGCGGCCTGGACGTCCTGGTGCTCGCCGTGCTGGTCTGGTGGCATTTCGTCGGCGCGAACACCTCCGACGACGGCTACATCCTGACGATGGCCAGGGTCTCGGAGAACGCCGGCTACATGGCCAACTACTACCGCTGGTTCGGCACCCCCGAGGCGCCGTTCGGCTGGTACTACGACCTGCTGGCGCTGTGGGCGCACATCTCGACCACCAGCATCTGGATGCGGTTACCCACGCTGGCGATGGCGCTGGCGTGCTGGTTGCTGATCAGCCGTGAGGTGATTCCCCGCCTGGGTGTCGCCGTCAAGCACAGCCGGGCGGCGGCCTGGACCGCCGCGGGCATGTTCCTGGCGTTCTGGTTGCCGCTGAACAACGGCCTGCGGCCCGAACCGATCATCGCGCTGGGCATCCTGGCGACCTGGTGTGCGGTGGAGCGCGGGGTCGCCACCAGCCGGCTGCTGCCGGTGGCGATCGCCTGCATCCTCGGGGCGCTCACACTGTTCTCCGGGCCGACGGGCGTCGCCTCGATCGGCGCGCTGCTGGTCGCCGTCGGGCCGCTGCTGACCATCGTGCGCCGCCACTCCCGGCAGTTCGGGCTGCTGCCACTGCTCGCGCCGATCATGGCCGCCGCCACAGTGACGGTGATCCTGATGTTCCGGGATCAGACGTTCGCCTCGGTGGCCCAGGCCAGCGCGTTGAAGCGGGCGGTCGGGCCGAGCCTGACCTGGTTCGACGAGCACATCCGCTACGCCCGGTTGTTCCTGACCACCCCGGACGGCGCGATCGCCCGCCGGTTCGCCGTACTGGCGCTGATCCTCGCGCTGGCGGTGGCGGTGGCAATGATGTTGCGCCGCGGCCACATTCCCGGCACCGCGACCGGTCCGAGCCGGCGCATCGTCGGCGTCACCGTCATCTCCTTCCTGGCGATGATGCTCACGCCCACCAAGTGGACCCACCACTTCGGGGTCTTCGCCGGACTGGCCGGCGCGATCGGCGCACTGGCCGCCATCGCCGTCACCCCGCACGTGCTGGGCTCGCGACGCAACCGGGCGGTGTTCGCCGCGGCGGCACTGTTCGTCACGGCGTTGTCGTTCGCCAGCGTCAACGGCTGGTGGTACGTCGCCGGGTTCGGGGTGCCGTGGTCGGACCGGATGCCGCAGTTCCGGCTCGGCTTCACCACGGTGCTGCTGGGGTTGACGATCCTCACGCTGCTGGTGGCCGCCTGGTATCACTTCTCCGGTCGCGGCGGGGGGTCCGGCCGCGCACCGGGCCGGCTGACCGGGTCGCCGTTGGCGGTGCTGGCCTGGTTGCTGGTGGTGTTCGAGGTCGGGTCGCTGACCATGGGCATGGTCAACCAGTACCCGGCGTTCTCGGTCGGCCGGTCGAACCTGCAGGCTTTGGCCGGTTTCAACACCGGCAAGACCTGCGGGCTGGCCGACGACGTCCTCGTCGAATCCGCCCCCGGGATGCTGCGGCCCGCGCTGGGCGCGGTCGCCGCGGAGGGTTTCGCCGCCACCGGGATTCCGGCCGACGTCGCCGCGGAGCCGGTCACCGAGCCGCCGGCGGGCGGCAACATGCTCGATGAGGAGACCGATACCCCGGCGCTGCGCGCAACCCGCGTCACGCTGCCCTTCGGACTCGACCCGGCCACCCCGGTGCTGGGCAGTTGGCGCGCCGGGGTGCAGCAGCCCGCCCGACTGCGTTCGCAGTGGTACCGGCTGCCCGCCCGCGACTCCGCACCGCTGCTGGTGGTCTCGGCGGCCGGCCGGTTCTCCCCCGGCGCGGTCACCGTCGAGTGGGCCACCGATCAGCAGGCGGGCGAGGACTCCCCCGGCGGCTCGCTGCCCATGGCGGACATCGGCCCGGCACCCGGGTGGCGCAATCTGCGCGCCCCACTGGCCGCTATCCCGCGAGAGGCCACCCTGGTCCGGGTAGTCGCCGTCGACGACGACCTGGCCCCGTCGCGCTGGATCGCCGTCACCGGACCCCGCGTCCCGGCCCTGCGGACGCTGCAGCAGGAGGTCGGCAGCGGCGACCCGGTGCTGCTGGACTGGCTGGTGGGTTTGGCCTTCCCCTGCCAGCGGCCGTTCGGGCACGCCAACGGGGTGGCCGAGGTGCCGAAGTGGCGGATCCTGCCGGGCCAGTTCGACGCCGAGGCCAACTCACCGGTGATGGACAACATCGGCGGCGGCCCGTTGGGCATCACCGAGCTGCTGTTCAATGCGACCACCGTGCCCGCCTACCTGAGGAACGACTGGTTGCGCGACTGGGGCGCCCTGCAGCGGCTGACGCTGTTCGACCCGGATGCCACCCCGGCCCGGCTGGAACTGGGGACCGCCATCCGCAGCGGGTTGTGGAGCCCGGCCCCGCTTCGCCCGACATAGCAGGCCCGACTTAGCAGGCCCCACATAAAGGCCCCAGATAAACCGCATCGACAATCGAGCGTCAGTCCGATGCCGCCGCGATCCCGTCGCATACCATCGACGCTCGTGCCCAGCGCGAGCGTCGAATCCAACCGGATCGCTCGGCTCGTCGCCGTCCTCGCCGGCCTGGCCGGCCTGGTGCTGTGCGCACTGACCCCGCTGCTGCCCGTCACCCAGAGCACGGCCACCATTCAGTGGCCGCAGGGCGTCGCGGACGGCGGGAACGTCGGCGAGATCACCGCACCACTGGTGTCCGGGGCGCCGGCCGCCCTGGACGTGTCGATCCCGTGCTCGCTGATCGCCACCCTCCCGACCAAGGGTGGGGTGGTGTTCTCCACCAATCCGGCCGACGGCATCGACGCCACCCGCAACGGCCTGTTCGTCCGGGCCAACTCCGACTCGGTGGTCGTGGCGTTCCGCGATTCGGTGGCCGCGGCGGCTCCCCGCTCAGCGGTGGAGTCCGGGGCGTGCAGCACCGTGCGGGTCTGGGCCAACCCCGGCGAAGCCGGCGCGGACTTCGTCGGCATCGCCGGCGCCGCGGGTACCCTCCCGCCGGATAAGAAGCCTCAGGTGACGGGGGTTTTCACCGATCTGAAGGTGCCACCACAGCCGGGGTTGTCCGCGCGGATCGACGTCGACACCCGGTTCGTCACCCGCCCCACCCCGCTCAAGCTGGCCGCCATGGTGGCCGGCGTGCTGTGCGTGATCGGCTCGATCGCCGCGCTGGCGATGCTGGACCGGCGCTGGACGCTACGGCGCGTCACCGCGGCGCGCCACCAACTGCTGCGGCACTGGCCCTCGGATCTGCTGGTGATCGGCACGCTGCTGGTCTGGCATGTGATCGGTGCTATCTCCTCCGACGACGGCTACAACCTCACCATCGCCCGGGTGGCCGGCGACGCCGGTTACAACGCCAACTACTACCGCTACTTCGGCGCCAGCGAGGCCCCGTTCGACTGGTACCAGTCGCTGCTCTCGGCGCTGGCCTCGATCAGCACGGCGGGAGTCTGGATGCGGCTGCCGGCGCTGGCAGCGGCCATCGGCAGCTGGCTGATCCTCAGCCATGCGGTGCTGCCGCGGCTCGGTTCGGGCCGCGGCGGACTGGCGGGCAACCGGCTGGCGGTGGCCACCGCCGGGGCGGTGTTCCTGGCCGCGTGGCTGCCGTTCAACAACGGACTGCGGCCCGAGCCGCTGATCGCGTTCGGCACGCTGGCGGTGTGGATGCTGGTGGAGCGCACCATCGCCACCCGCCGCCTGGCCCCCACCGCGCTGGCCATCATCGTGGCGGCCTTCAGCGTGACGCTGGCCCCGCAGGGTGTGATCGCCCTGGCGCCGCTGCTGGTCGGGGCGCGGACGATAGCCCGGATCATCGGAGCCCGCCGGCCCGGCGACGGTGTCCTGGCGCAGCTGGCCCCGCTGGCCGCAGCGCTGTCGGTGTTCTTCGTGGTGGTGTTCCGCGATCAGACGCTAGCCGGCGTCGCGGAATCGGTGCGCATCAAATACGTTGTGGGCCCCACGATCCCGTGGTATCAGGACTTCCTGCGCTACTACTTCCTGACGGTGGAAGAAGGCGTGGAGGCGTCGCTGACCCGGCGGTTCGCGGTGTTCGTCATGCTGCTGTGTCTGTTCGGCATGCTGGTGCTTCTGCTGCGCAAGGGCCGGATCCCCGGCATCGCGCGCGGGCCGGTGTGGCGGCTGGCCGGCAGCACCGCGCTGGGCCTGCTGCTGCTGACCTTCACCCCCACCAAGTGGGCGGTGCAGTTCGGCGCGTTCGCCGGTCTGACCGCGGCCCTCGGCGGGGTGACGGCATTCGCGTTCTCCACCGTCGGGTTGCACAGCCGGCGCAACCTGGCGCTGTATGTGACCGCGCTGCTGTTCGTCGTCGCGTGGGCGACGTCCGGTGTCAACGGCTGGTTCTACGTCGGCAACTACGGGGTGCCCTGGTTCGACCGCCCCCCCGTGCTGCTGCACCGCCCGGTCACGTCAATGTTCCTGGTGCTGGCCATCATCACCGCGCTGATCGCCGGCTGGCTGCACTTCCGCATCGACTACGCCGGCCATACCGAGGTCAAGGACACCCGGCGCAACAGGCTGCTGGCCGCCACCCCGCTGCTGGCCGTCACGCTGATCATGGTGCTGCTGTCGGTCGGATCGATGGCCAAGGGCTTCGCCCAGCGCTACCCGGCCTACACCAACGGCAAGGCGAGCCTGGGCGCGCTGACGTCCGGCTTGTCGACGAAGAGTTGCGCGATGGCCGACGCGGTCCTCGTCGAACCCGACGTCAACGCCGGCATGCTCAAGCCCGCCGCCGGCCAGACCTGGGGCAGGTACGGCCCGCTCGGCGGCGAGAATCCCGTCGGCTTCACCCCCAACGGAGTCAGCGACAACCTGGACCCCGTCGCGCCGTTCGTGGCCAACCCGGGCACGGTGAACTCCGACGGCTCGCCGAACAAAGCCAGCTTCGGCATCGGGTTCTCCGGCGGCACCGGCGGCGGCTACGGTCCGGTGGGCGTCAACGGTTCAAAGGTGTTCCTGCCCTTCGGGCTTGATCCCAAGACCACGCCGGTGATGGGCAGCTACAAGCAGAACACGCTGGCGGCCAAGGCCACCTCGGCCTGGTACGAACTGCCGCCCCGGAGCCCGGACCGTCCGCTGGTCACCGTCGCCGCCGCCGGCGCGATCTGGTACTACGACGACCAGGGCGAATTCCACTACGGGCAGTCATTGAAGCTGCAGTGGGGTGCCCGTCAGCCGGACGGCAGCTTCAAGGCCCTGGAGAAGGTCTATCCGATCGACGTCCAGGAGCAATTGGCCTGGCGCAACCTGCGTTTCCCTCTGGACAAGGCCCCCGCGGAGGCCAACGTCGCGCGTATCGTCGCCGACGACCCCAACCTGTCCATCGAGCAGTGGTTCGGCTTCACCCCGCCCCGGATGCCGATCCTGCGGACCGCCCAGGAATTCCTGGGCACCGAGACACCGGTGCTGATGGACATCGCCAGCGCCGCACACTTCCCTTGCCAGCGGCCGATGTCGGAGCACCTGGGCATCGCCGAGGTTCCGCAATACCGGATCCGCCCCAACCTCAAACAGGTGGTGGTTTCGTCGAATATGTGGCAGACCGCTCGGGCGGGCGGCCCGTTCCTGTTCATCCAGGCGCTGCTGAGCACCGCGACCGTGCCGACCTATCTGCGCGGCGACTGGTACCGCGACTGGGGCGACATCGAGCGCTACATCCGCGTTGTGCCGCAGTCCCAGGCCCCCAACGCGAAAGTGGACGAGGGCACCATGAAGGTCTTCGGCTGGCGCCGCAACGGACCGATCAGGGCGCTGCCGTGAATTGGATACTGCCGTGACACAGACTCTCGCCGCCAACGCGCGCGCCGACGCCGACGAGGTGACGGTGCTGCGCCGGATCGCCGTGATCTCCGGCCTGCTGGGGTTCGTGCTGGCGATCCTGACTCCGCTGTTGCCGGTGGTGCAGACCACCGCGTTGCTCAACTGGCCGCAGAACGGCCAGCTGAACAGCGTTACCTCACCACTGATTTCGTTGACGCCGGTGTCGATGAACGCCACCGTGCCCTGCGAGGTGATTCGGTCGTTGCCGCCCAAAGGGGGCATGGTGCTGGGCCTGGCACCGCAGAAAGCCAAAGACGCGGGCCTCAACTCGCTGTTCGTGACGGCGGACGCCAAGAACGTCACCATCGCCGACCGCAATGTGGTGATCGCCAGTGTGCCGCGCACGGACGTAGCGGCACCGGAGTGCCAGCGGATCGAGATCACCTCCACCGAGGACGGGACGTTCGCCTCCTTCATCGGGCTGCCGCCCAGCGCCGACTACCAGGAGCTGGACGAGGAGGAGAAGGAGAAGTCGCCGCAGACCGGATACGACTATCTGCGAAGCGGTTTCGCCGATCCGAACCTGCGGCCGGGCATCGTCGGGGTGTTCACCGACCTGACCGGGCCGGCGCCGCCGGGGCTGAGCATGTCGGCGACCATCGACACCCGGTTCACCACCCGCCCGACCGCCATCAAACTGGCCGCCATGCTGCTGGCCATGGGCGCCACCGTGGTGGCGGTGGTCGCGCTGTGGCGGCTCGACCGACTCGACGGCCGCCGGATGCACCGGCTGATCCCGCAGCGGTGGCGGACCTTCACCGCGGTGGACGTGACGGTGGTGACGGCGTTCCTGGTCTGGTACGTGATCGGCGCGAACTCCTCCGACGACGGCTACATCCTGGGTATGGCACGAGTGGCCGACCAGGCCGGCTACATGTCGAATAACTTCCGATGGTTCGGCGTGCCCGAGGACCCCTTCGGCTGGTACTACAACGTGCTGGCGCTGATGACCCATGTCAGCACGGCGAGCCTGTGGATGCGGCTACCCGACCTGGTGTGCGCCATGGTCTGCTGGCTGCTGCTGTCCCGCGAGGTGCTGCCCCGCCTCGGCCCCGCGGTGGCGGCCAGTCGGCCGGCGCTGTGGGCGGCGGGTCTGGTGCTGCTGGCCGCGTGGATGCCTTTCGACAACGGCCTGCGGCCCGAGGGGCAGATCACCACCGGCGCGCTGATCACCTACGTGCTGATCGAACGGGCGATAACCTCCGGCCGGCTGACCCCGGCGGCGCTGGCGATCGTCACCGCGGCGTTCACCCTGGGCATCCAGCCCACCGGGCTGATCGCGGTGGCCGCATTGATCGCCGGCGGCCGCCCGATCCTGCGGATCCTGTCCCGGCGGCGCGCCGTCGTCGGCACCTTGCCGCTGGTGGCACCGCTGCTGGCGGCGGGCACGGTGATCCTCACCGTCGTATTCGCCGACCAGACCCTGGCCACCGTGCTGGAGGCCACTCGGATCCGCACCGAGATCGGGCCGAGCCAGCCCTGGTACACCGAGAACCTGCGGTATTTCTACCTGATCCTGCCGACCGTCGACGGCTCACTGTCGCGCCGGTTCGGCTTCCTGATCACCGCGCTGTCGCTGTTCATCTCGATGTTCATCATGTTGCGCCGCAAACGGGTTGCCGGGGTGGCCCGCGGGCCCGCCTGGCGCCTGATGGGTGTCATCTTCGCGACGATGTTCACCCTGATGTTCACCCCGACCAAGTGGGTGCACCACTTCGGACTGTTCGCCGCGGTCGGTGCGGCGGTGGCCGCGCTGGCCACCGTTCTGGTGTCGCCGTCGGTGCTGCGCTGGTCGCGCAACCGGATGGCCGTCGTCACCGCGTTGTTCTTCCTGCTGGCGCTGACATTCGCCACCACGAACGGCTGGTGGTACGTATCCAGCTACGGCGTCCCATTCAACAACTCGATGCCGCAATTCGCCGGAATCAGCGTCAGCGCAGTGTTCCTGGGTCTTTTCGTCCTCTCCGCGCTCTACACCGCCTGGCTGCATGTGACGACCCAGCGCGGCGAGGGGTGGGTCGCCCGGAAACTCACCGCGGCGCCGATCCCGGTGGTCGCCGGGTTCATGGTCCTGGTGTTCATCGGCTCGATGATCACCGGCATCGTGCGGCAGTACCCGACCTACTCGAACGGCTGGGCCAATGTGCGGGCGCTGGCCGGTGGCTGCGGGCTGGCCGACGACGTGCTGGTCGAACCCGATGCCAACGCAGGCTTCCTGCGCCCACTGCCCGGGGACTACGGGGAACTGGGAGCGCTGGGCGGCACCACGCCGGTCGGCTTCACACCCGACGGGGTGCCGGAAAAGATTGTGGCCGAGGCCATCCGGGTCAACAATCCGACACCGGGTATCGATCACGACTGGGAAGGCCCGTTCACCCTCACCAAGGCCGGCGTCAACGGTTCCACGGTGCCACTGCCGTATCAGTTGGATCCGGCCAAGGTGCCGGTGGCCGGCAGCTACGTCGACACCGGACAGCAGCAGAGCACCCTGACGTCGGCGTGGTACGCGTTGCCGCCCAAGGACGACGGGCATCCCCTGGTGGTGGTGACGGCCGCCGGAACGATCGCCGGGAACAGCATCCTCAACAACTTCACCGACGGCCAGACCGTGGAGCTGGAGTACGGCCGGCCGGGTCCGGACGGCGCACCGATGCCGGCGGGTCGAGTGACTCCGTTCGATCTGGGACCGGCCCCGTCCTGGCGCAATCTGCGCTACCCGAGGTCGGCGATGCCCGACGACGCCACCGTGGTTCGCATTGTGGCCGAAGACAAGTCGCTGTCCCTGGGCGACTGGGTCGCCGTCACCCCGCCCCGGGTGCCGGAGCTGCAGACGGTTCAGGAGTACATCGGCTCAGGCGCCCCGGTGCTGATGGACTGGGCGGTGGGCTTGGCCTTCCCGTGCCAGCAGCCGATGTTGCACTCCAATGGCGTGACCCAGGTGCCGAAGTTCCGCATCACCCCGGATTACCTGGCGAAGAAGAACGACACCGACAGCTGGCAGGACGGCCGCAACGGCGGCCTGCTGGGGATCAGTGACCTGCTGCTGCGGGCCCACGTCATGGCCACCTACCTGTCGCACGACTGGGGCCGGGACTGGGGTTCACTGCGCAAATTCGACACCATCGTCGACGCTTCACCGGCGGAGTTGGAGTTGGGCACCGCCACCCGCGGTGGTCTGTGGTCGCCGGGGCACATCCGGATCAAGGCGTAAACCGGGCTATAGTGCTTTCCAGTTCGCCGGCCAGGCGAGGCATGAGGCCGGGCCGGATCAGGTCGGTGTGTTCGTCGAACATCGGGTGGCACCGGACGCCCTCGCTCGCGTAGTAACGCCAGGCGAGGCGGAGCCTGCCCATGGTCCGTTCGGGGCCGAAGAGATCCACAGTGATCGACAGTCGTGGCGGTCGATAATTGCGCAGGAGGGTCATGAACGGGTGCTCCGAGCATGCCGGACCCGCCGGGAATCCGTGTGGGTCACCTGTCTGCCACCGGTTCAGTGCCCGATGCACAAGCCCAGAAAGGTGCTCCCTTTGCCGCTGTCCGGCGGGTGGACGCTCAAGGACCTTCATCGCGAGCAGTTGCAGCCTCACGATCCGGGGCAGCTGGTTGAACATGGCACTTCGCCTTAGGGCATGACTGTCCAACATCGCGCACATCCCGATCTCGGCACCGCGCTGCATCAACGCCGCCGCAACGGCATAGGCATACCACCCAGCCGCCGAGTAACCCACCAGGGGGATTGGTCCGGTCACGGGCCGTTTGACGATTTCGTCTGCGTAGCGCGCCGCTAGTTCCTCCACAGTCAAAAGACTCAACTCCGCAGCGGAGTATCGGGCAGCCTGCAGACCGAGTACTGGGCGTTCCGGCGCCAACGCCGCTGCAAGATCGACGTAATGGAAGAGCTGCCCGCCCTGGCCATGCATAACTATCAGGGGCGCTTTTCGGCCCTCTCCAGTCACCGTCACCAGATGCGCGCCGCTTGAAGGGTGGGGTGCGGATTCAGGGGCTGTCGCAAGGGCCATTGCGACGGCAGCTGGCGTGGGGTGTTCGACGAGAAGGGTTGGAGGTCGCTCGCCCCATCCAGCGCGGGACAGGCAGGTCATGAACTGCATAGCCGCGAGCGAATCACCGCCTGCCAGATAGAAATTGGTTAATCGGCCCACCTTGTATCCTCGCGGTAGCCGAGAGTCGAGAACCGTTTCGAAGAGTCCGATGACCGTCTCCTCAACCGGACCACGCCCAGGTTCGTAATCGTCGTACAGAACGCCGTTGAGAAGTCGGGCCATCGAACCGCGGGCAACCTTTCCCGCCTCGCCCACTGGGATCTCATCGACCGCTACGATCCGGCTGGGAACTTGGCGGGGTTCCAGCCGGCCGGCCAGGTAGCGGCGGAGTTCCGCTTCGTCTGCCGTATGACCGGAAGCGAGAACGACAGCGGCGGCGAGGTCGTCGCCCAAGCTGACATGAGGCACCCCAAAGCTGACCGCCTCGCGGACAGCAGGATGGATCAGTAGAGCGGCGTCGACCTCAGCGGGGGCTACGATGGCCCCGCCACGGTTGAGCCGCTCGGTAATCCGGCCACGCAGATACAGATATCCATCGGCGTCGAGCCGGCCCTCGTCACCCGTCTCCAGCCACCCGCCACGAAGGGCTTGCCCGTGGGCGGCCGAGTCCAGATAGCCTGTCATCAAAGGCGATCCGCGGAGGACTACCTGGCCCCACTCTCCCGTCGGCACCGGCGCGCCGGCACTGTCCACGACGGACAGCTGCTCGACGATCGGCCGGCCCACGGAGCCCGCGCGCGGTGATCCGATCGGATTGCAGGTGATGTGCGGGCATTCAGTCATTCCGTACGCCTCTATGACGCGGACTCCGAAAATCGCCGCCAGGGAATCGATCAATGCGGGCGACAGCGACACGGTCCCGGATCGGACCAGCCGAAGGCGATGACCGGGAGACAACGGCGTTGTGGCGTGTTGCTCCACCAGCGCACGATGCATCGCAGGCGCCGCCGTGAACCATGTCACGGCATGGGCAGTAATGGCGTCGAGGAAAGAGCCGGGATCGAATCGCCCCTCCACCACCACGCTGCCGCCGCTCAGCAACGGCAGCAGCAGTCCTGACGCCAAGCCATGGGCGTGGTTGAGCGGAAGCGCGAGCAGAGATCGATCTTCGCTCGTCAGTTCCATGCACCGGCTCATCGCGGTCGAGCCCGCGACCATTCTCCGCTGAGGAATACGAACCCATTTTGGGGGTCCGGTCGATCCCGACGTGGCGAGCAACACGTCGGGTTCACCGCTCGTCAACTCCGTAGTCCACGTCGAGCAGGCCGCACGCAATTCCAGCGGATCAAAGACCCGAATGCCGAGAGCCGATGCGGCATTACGGACATCGGCCCATTCGCGGGAGGCCACCAAGGCGGTCGGCGACAGCCACCCGAGGGGTGCGGCCCACCCCGAGGCTCCCATGCTGGGCCTTATCGGCGCCGCACTACACGCCCCGGCTACCTGGAGCGTAGCGATTGCTGCGTCGAAACCCTCGGGCGCCAAGATGGCCACCCGGTCGGCGGGCCCCAGACCCGCACCCCGAAGGATCCGCCGGCCGCGGGCCATCAGGTCCGCCAATTCAGCCCGGGTGAGCATCGCGCCGTCGCCGCCGCCTATCGCCGGCGCCGAGGGGTCCGATCGGCACCAGAACTCCAGTCTGCTGGCGATGGTGCCACCCGGTGGATACTCAGACATCGGCATCGGCCCGAGCGAGCGCCGCGCCACTGGGAATTCGTTCACGGACCACAGCACTGAGAACAGTGAAAACACCGGTTGCCGAGGCCGCCGGACCACTGCCGTCGGCCGGGTGCAACGCGGCGCGGTTGAACAGCATCCGCTTGCCGCACTTCTCCATCTCGGACTCAGCGAAGAAGACGCCGGGGAACGCCGGACTGAGAAAGTGAACGTTCAGTTGTGCTGTGGCGCAGGTGAATTCAGCCGGCAGAATGGCCAGCGAAAGGAACGCCATCGACAGGTCCAGCATCGCTGAGAGGACACCGCCCTGCAGGACACCGGCACCCTGTAGGAACTCCGTCCCGCAGACAAAGCGGGCACGGAGACGTCCCGCCTCGACGTCCAGGTCGACGATCGACGCCTCCATCGACTCGGCAAAGGGCATATTCCGGATAACCAGGGGCTTCGGGTCGCTGGTCTCGAAACGGCGGATGGCGCTCTTGTAGGCGATGCGACCCGGCTGGATTCCCATGGCCATCTCCCCTGTGGAACTTCCGCGACAGTTCTCGACCACATCCGCCTGCCATTTTTTTTACGGCTACGATGGTGCCGTATTCGCCCGTATGGCGTCAAGGTTGTGGGACAGGCGAGACTGTGAAAATGACTCGCGCACTCCAGGCTGACGGTGCCGAATCGCCTCGCGCCCCTGGCCGTCCCCCGATTCCGGTCAATCGGATCGTTGATTCGGCCCTGCAGGTCATTGATGAGCAGGGCCTGGACGGCCTGTCCATGCGGTCCCTGGCCAAGCACTTGAACTCCAGTACGGCGACCCTCTACCGCCACTTCCCCACCCGGGCGGCGCTGGTGCAGAGCATGATCGACCGGGTGCTGGGCGAAGTCGACGTCGATGCCGCGAATTTCGTCGGCCTGGGTTGGCGGCAGGGGTGCGAAAAGCTCTGCACCGACATCTTCGAGGCGTTCGGCAGACATCGGCAGACGGCCTTGCTGCTCGCCGATCACACGCCCGTCGGGCCGAACGCCGCAGCCGTGCGGGAACGCACCCTCGCCATTCTCATCGACGGCGGCTTCGAGGTGACGGTGGCCGCACGGACGGGCGCCATGATCGGGCACTTGATCCTGGGCTTCGCGATCCAATATGGCGGGGAGCGGGAGACCACGGACGCCGACCGCGAGGCCTTTCGGAAGGCCATCCACGGCATGGACCTCAGCCGCTTCCCGGCGACCGCGGCCGTGAAGCAGGCGCGTTGGCGACCGACGACGGTCAATCAGGAATTCGAGTTCGCGCTGCAGATGGTGCTCGACGGCCTCAGTCAGTTACGCGGCGGCGACTGACTTCACTGCCCCCTGGACTACAGCCCGGCCTCAGCGGGAAGCGGCGCCGGCTCGATGGTGAGAATCGGATCGCCGGCCGCGACCTCGCCACCGGCAACCGTCTCCACTCCGCCGAACTTCTTGGAATTGAGCACCACGATCGGGGTGATCAACGGGTAGCCGGCGTCCTGAATGACCTTGCGGTCGAACGTCACCAGCGGCGTTCCGGCGGTGACCTTCTGCCCCTTCTGAACCTTGACGTCGAAGCCGGTGCCCTTCAGCTTGACGGTATCGATGCCGATGTGGATCAGCACCTCCACGCCGCTGTCGAGCAGGATGCCGAAGGCATGGCCGGTGGGCTGGGCCGCGATCACCGTCCCGGATCCCGGCGCGTAGGCGGTGTCGCCGGACGGCTCGATCGCCACGCCCGGCCCCATGATGCCCTTTCCGAAGACCGGGTCCGGTACGTCGCTCAGCGCGACGACGGTGCCCGCCAGCGGCGACACGATGTCGGTGGCCACACCGGCATCGCCGGCCGCCTTGGTGGCCGCGGCGGCCACCAGGGTGGCGGCGCTCGCCGCGCCCATCGGGCCCTCCAGGTCGGCCACCGGCACGCCGGCGGCGGCCGCGGCGGCGGCCTGCTCCGGGGTGCGGTAGCCGGACAGGATCACCAGGATCATCGAGGTGAAGAAAGCCGCGAGGATGGCCACCGCGTAGAGCCCCATGTTGCTGAACGCCGGGATGGTCAGCAAGGAGGTGAACACGAAGGCCTTGGTCGTCACACCGCCGCCGAGGCCGATGATCACGCCGCCGACCAGGCAGCCCACCAGCATGCGCGGGTAGATCCGCTTGAACCGCAGGTGAATTCCGTACAGCGACGGCTCGGAGATACCGCCCAGCAGACCCGCTGCCAAACCGCCCATTGCGGTCTGGCGCATCTGCTTGTCACGCTCACGCCAGGCCAGGAACAGCACGCCGGCGGTAGCGCCGAAGCAGGCGAAGTTCCAGGCGCCCATCGGGCCCTGGATGAAGTCGTAGCCCAGGGTTTGAATGTTGATCAGCATGATCGCGTTGACGGGCCAGTGCAGGCCGAGCGGAACCATGAACGGGTACGCCAGCGGGATGAGGATCGCGAAAATCAATGGCGAGAAGTCGTTGACGGACTTCAGGAATCCGCCGAGAGCGGCGCCGGTGTAGACGCCGATCGGGCCGATCAGGAACGCCGTCAGCGGAATCATGATCAGCATCGACAGGAACGGCACGAAGATCAACTGCACGTTCTCAGGGATGATCCGCTTGAGGAATTTGTAGAGCGCGCCGAGCACTGCGGCCATCAGCAGCGGCGGGAATACCTGCGAGCTGTAGTTGAAGATGGTCAGTGGCAATCCGAGGACCTGCACCACGTCGACCTGGGAGCCGAACACGGTCTTAGGCTCGGCGAAGTCCTTCATCGCGGCGAAACCGGGCAGCATGACGACGGCCATGATCGCGAACCCGACCCAGGGGTCGGCCCCCAATTTCTTCGCCGCGTTGTAGGCAACCATGAGGGGCAGGAACACGAACACGCTCTGCCAGCACAGGTTGATGAACTGCCAGGAGGGCGAAAGTTGGCTGGCTTCACGCGGATCGGCCCAGTTGGGGATGACGTTGAGCGTGCTCATCAGCGCCATGAACGTAATGAACAGGGAGGCGCCGAGCAGAGCGCCCAGGATCGGACGGAAGGAGTCGGAGAGGAATTCGAAGAATGAATCCATCCAGGCGAATTTGCCGCGGGGGCCCTTGGCCCGGGCTGCGGCCTTGACAGACTCGGCGTCGTCGCCGCCACCACCGCCGCCCATACCGGGCAAGGCCTTGATCTCGTTGTAGACCGTCTGCACACCGCCGCCGATGACCACCTGGTAGCGGTTGCCGGCCTGGGGCACCGCGCCCATCACCCCGGACACCGACTCCAGGGCGGACTGGTCAACGCCCGCGGCGTCCCGGAGCTGGAACCGCAGCCGGGTGGCGCAGTGCGTCAGGCCCTCGATGTTCGCCGAGCCCCCGAGCTTGTCGACAATGTCGGCAGCCGTGTTCGAAGCCATAGGTTCCAACCCTCCATGAAACACCCCCAGTCCCGAATGGGCGGAGGTGAGTGGATGGTATCGACGTTGGCGGGCCGCTGGATCGGAATTGCCGCCCATTCATCGGATTAGGGCACCGGCGGGGTCGCAGGATCGGCAGCCGGGGGTTCCGCCGAATCCGGAGATGGCGATACCAGCGGATCGTTGGCCGACGGCAACGCCGGCACCGATGTGGCATTACGGAACCGCTCGGGTTGTAGCGACCACACGGTCTCGCCAACGTTGTACGGGTCACGCGCGCAATAGGCCGGTGAGTCGCTCTGGGTCACCGCGGCCGCTCCCAGTACCGCGCAATCAGCCCCGAGGACAACTACGGGCAGGCCCATCCGCGCCGAAACGGCGGGCGGCGGCGCCGTGGTCAGCGCCGCCGAACTCGACGATTCGGCAGTGCCGCTGCGCTGCTTCAGCAGGACGGCGGTCGCCGTGCCGGCCGCCCCGAGCAGCAGCGCCGCACCGACCGCGGCGGCGGCACGACGGCGTGATCGCGGCACCGCGACGACCCTCCGGTGCTGGCCGGAGCGGCCCTCGCTGGGGGACAGCGCGTTTCGCATGGCCTCGGCGAAGTCGGCGCACCGGTCGAAGCGGTCGGCGGGGTCCTTGGCCAGCGCCCTGGCGAAGACCGGCCCGAGGGCGGTCAGATCCGGACGCTCCGTGCCGATCGCCGGGGGCGTGGCGGTGAGGTGTTGGGTGATGACCACCGCCGGATTGGTGTGGGTGAACGGCGGGTGGCCGGTCAGCAGATGGAAGGTGGTGGCGGCCAGGGCGTACTGATCGGCATGGCCGTCGATCTGCTCCCCCTTGAGCTGCTCGGGTGCGGCGTAGGTGACGGTGCCCACCGTCACGTCGACGCCGGTCAGGTCGCTGGGCTGACCGACCCAGCGGGCAACGCCGAAGTCCGCCAACAAGACTCGGTCGGATTCGCCGCGGCCGAGCAGGATGTTGGCCGGCTTGATGTCGCGGTGCAGCAGGCCGCGGGCGTGCGCGTAGTCCAGCGCGTCGGCCACGCAGGCGATGATGCGGGCCACCTCGGCGGCCGGTATCCCGTCGGGATAGTTCTCGGTCAGCAGGCGGAATGCATCGGTGCCCTCGACGTACGCCATGGCGATCCACAACTGTCCGTCGCAGTCGCCGCGGTCGTAGACGGTGACGATGTTGGGGTGCTGCAGAGTGGCCACCATATCGGCCTCTTGGTTGAACCGCTGCCGATATTCATCGTCGTGGCTGACGTTGGCGCCCAGCACTTTCAGAGCATCGCGCCGCGGCAGCCGCGGGTGTTCGGCCAGGTACACCTCGCCCATGCCGCCGGTGCCGAGGGTGCCCAAGATGGTGTAGCCGGCGAATACCTGTCCGTCAGCGAGCGGCATCGCAAGACCCGCCTACGCCGGGAGGGCGGCTTTCAGCGCCGCCAATGCAGAGGTGCTCAAGCGGGCCAATTCGTCGATCTCCTCGGCATTCAGAGCGGCGTGCAGGATCTCGGTCATCCGCCGGTTGGTGGCCTCTTCCACCTCGGCGTAGCGGTCTTCCTTGTCCGCCCCGTCGGCGAACGGCTCAGACCAGCCGAACATCCTGGTGTAGTGCTCGTCGTGGCCCAGCATGTGCGCCTCGACCGGACTGACCCCGGACGCGCTGAGCAGATTCAGGTGAACGTCGCCGCGTAACTCGCGCAGCACGAACATCACCTGCGCCGCACGGGCTGGGGCGTCTGTGTTGCCCGGGCCAGCCAGCGGCATCGCCCGCCAGCCGACGAACATCGGCAGGCCGGCACCCGGTGTGGCCGCGATGACCTTCTCCCCCAATTCCGCGATGCGGTCAAGCCCTTCGGCGTCGCCCAGGTAGGTCCGGGCGAACTCGGCCAGCTGTTCGGAGTACACCGCGGCGGCGCCGGCGGCTCCGCGCACAGCGACGCCTTCGTCCCACAGCGCCGCCGTCATGCCGGGCTCGAAGATCGCGAAGATCGCCGCCACGGTGGCGCCGGTGGCGTCGCCCAGCACCCCGCCACGACCGGCCACATATCCAGCCAACGGGTTGGTGTAGCCGGCAGCGACGCTGCCGGCGAAAGTCTGCGGGTGCAGCATGAAGATGCTGCCGAACTCACCGATCGCAGCGCCGGCCGCACGGGTCGCTTCACTGGTGCGCATCGAGCTCTCCTTAGATGGGGATGAGCCCGTGCTTGCGCTGGACCCGCTGGATCTGCTTGTCCCGCAACAGCCGCATGGATTTGCGCAGCAGCAGCCGGGTCTGGTGCGGTTCGATCACCGCATCAATGAATCCGCGTTCGGCGGCGATGTAGGGAATCGCAATGTTGAGGTTGTAACCCTCGATGAAGTCGGCGCGGATCTTCTGCACCTCGGGGGCGGTGGGGTCGGGGAAACGCTTCACCAGCAGCTGCGCCGCGCCATCGGCGCCGATCACGGCGATGCGGGCGGTGGGCCAGGCGAAGTTCAGGTCGGCGGTGAGCTGCTTGGAGCCCATCACCGCGTACGCCCCGCCGTAGGACTTGCGGATGGTCAGCGTCACCTTCGGGACATCGGCCTCGACCACCGCGTAAAGGAAACGGCCGCCGCGCTTGATGATTCCGTTCTTCTCCTGCTCCACGCCGGGCAGGAAGCCGGGGGTGTCGACGACGAACACGAGCGGCACGTTGAACGAGTCGCAGAACCGGACGAACCGGGCGGCTTTGTCGGACGCCTCGTTGTCGATGGCGCCGGACATGTGCATCGGCTGGTTGGCCACGACGCCCACCGGGCGGCCGTCGACCCGGGCGAAGCCGGTGATGATCGCCTGACCGGCTTGGGCGGCCACATCGAGAAAGTCGCCGTCGTCGAAGATCCGGATCAGGATCTCGTGCATGTCGTAGGCCATGTTGTCGGCATCGGGAACCAGACTGTCCAGTTCCAGGTCGTGCGGCGTGACGGCCGGCTCCAGGCCCGGGTTGATCACCGGCGCGTCGTCGAACATGTTGGACGGCAGGCAGTTGAGGAAGTCGCGCACATACTGGAACGCGGCCTTCTCCGAGTCGACCACCTGGTGGATGTTGCCGTAGCGGGCCTGGTAGTCGGCCCCGCCCAATTCGTCGAGGCTGACGTCCTCGCCGGTGACGTCCTTGATGACGTCGGGCCCGGTGACGAACATGTAGCCCTGGTCGCGGACGGCGACCACCAGGTCGGTCTGGATCGGCGAGTACACCGCACCGCCGGCGCACTTGCCGAGGATGATCGAGATCTGCGGCACCACACCGGACAGCAGCTCGTGGCGGCGGCCGAGCTCGGCGTACCAGGCCAGTGAGGTGACCGCGTCCTGGATGCGCGCGCCGCCGGAGTCGTTGATGCCGATGATCGGGCAGCCGACCATGGCGACCCACTCCATCAGCCGGGCGACCTTACGGCCGAACATCTCACCCACCGAACCGCCGAACACGGTCTGGTCGTGGGAGAAGACGCCGACCGGGCGGCCATTGATGGTGCCGTGGCCGGTGACGACGCCGTCGCCGTAGAGGGCGTTCGCGTCGCCGGGCGTGCGAGCCAGGGCGCCGATCTCCAGGAAGCTGCCCGGGTCGAGCAGTCCGTGGATGCGGGCGCGCGCGCTGGGGATACCGCGCTTTTCGCGCTTAGCGGCGGCGGCCTCACCGGCGGGCTCCTTGGCCAGTTCCAGCTTCTCGCGCAGCTCGGCCAGCAACTCGGCGGTGGACCTGTTCGTCACTTCGGCTCTTTCTCCTGCGCCTGGCTCTTGTTGGTCTTTGTCGCTTCGCTCTGGATGCGGCTGATCGCCTCGCTCATGTGAGCGCCGACCTTGGCAATGTACGGCTCGTCGATGGCCTGGATGTGCTCACCCCCGATCGGCACCACTTCGAGGTCGGCGACGAACTCGCCCCACCCGCCGTCGGGCTGGCGAACGCCGTAGCGCGGTTCGAACATGATCGCGTCATCGTGGTAGCGGTCGGCCATGTACAGGGTGACGTGCCCGTCGTAGGGCTCGATCTCGGCGGTGTCGATGGCGCGGTTGTCCAGATACGACGTGCGCTGGTGCTCGATGATGCCGCCGGGGATGTTGACCCCGCTGTCCTTCACCGCGTTGAGCACGAACTGCACCTGGCCCGCGTCGTCGAGCACCTCGAGTTCCTGGTAGGGAATCGCCGGAATCTCGACGTTGAAGGTGCGCTGGGCGAACAGTGCGTAGCGATCCCAGCGCGCGCGGATCTCGTCGGAGGTCTGCGGGATCTCTTCCCCGGCACGGACGGTGTCGATCAGGCCGACGAAGGGCACCTCGCAGCCCGCCTTCTTCAGGCCGATGGCGCAGGCGTAGGCCAGCACGCCGCCGAGCGACCACCCCGCCAGGATGAACGGGCCGTTGCCCTGCATCTCCATCAGCTTGGGCACGTATTCGGCGGCGCGCTCCGAGATCGAGCCCTCCACCCGCTCCAGGCCGTACATCGGGGTGTCCGCAGGCAGCCGCTTGAGCAGCGGTTCGTAGACGACGGTGGAGCCGCCGGCCGGGTGGAAGACGAAAACGGGAACTTGGGCGGCCCCCGCAGAATCCGTCCGGCGCGCGCGGATGGTCCGGACGAACCCGTCGAGCTCGCCGCCCTCCAAGTGCTCGCGCACTGTGGTGGCCAGTTCTTCGATGGTCGTCGCCGCCCTGACGTCCTCGACGGTGATGGCGCCTTCGCATCGCTCGGTCAGGCGGTTGGCGATCTTGGCCGCGGTGTCGTCGTCGATCGTGGGCAGTGGGTTGAAGATGCCGCCGGGCGACTTGCCGGTGACGATGGCCCAGGTGGCGAAGGTGACCCGCTCGGCGGCCTCACGAGGGGGGACGTCAGTGCCCAGCGCATCCACGACGGCCTGTTGCGTCAGGACTTTCGCAGCGGCGCCGGCCGCGGTATTGGCAGGAGTCGGCGGTGCGTCCGGTCCAGCCGGGTTGGTCGGCGGGGGTGGGACCGGAGCCGCTGGGCCGGCGACATCGGGCTCAGCCGGCCCCAGCGGGTTGGTGGGTGGGGGCGGTACAGCGTTGGTCGGCGGCGGCGGGATGTCGGACGGGGTCTGCAATTCCGGATGCTTGGCGGCCAGCTTTTCCGCCAGCGCCTCCGGGATCTCACCCGCGGCGATCTTGGCCTGCTCGGCGGCGATCTCTTCCGGCGTCAGCCCCTTCTGGTGCTCGGCCAGGGCGACGACGTCGTCGCGGTTCTCGATCGCGTAGGTGATCAACTGCTCGACGGCATAGAGGTTGGCATCGCGCACCGCGGTCAGCTGGATCGGCGGTAGGTCGAAGTCGTACTCCACCCGGTTCTTGATCCGCACCGCCATCAGCGAGTCCAGACCCAGCTCGATCAGCGGCACCTCCCACGGCAGATCCTCCGGCTCGTAACCCATCGCGCTGCCGACGATCAGACCCAACCGGTCATGCACGCTTTCGGGGCCGTCCGGGGTCCACTTGCCCAGCTGAGCCGCGACGCCCACGCCCGCGGCGAGGTTGTCGTGCAGGATGTCAGCGTCCTGCACGGGTTCCGGTTCGGCTTGCACCGCAACGGGCTCGGTGGCCACGGCCACCCCGGTAGCTACCGCGGCGGGCAGAGCCGAGGCTGCGCCCGAGCGGGTGACGATCGCGTCGTAGACCAGGGTGAACGACTCCTCGATGCGGGCGTGCACCTGCACCGACGCCCCACCCGGGTGACGGGTCAGGGTGGTGACCAGCCGGGCTCCGTCGCCGGGCACCGCGCGCTGCTCCGACGCCGTCAGCGTGGCGTCCGGAAGCACCTGCACCGCAGCGGCTTTCACCAGGGCGGCCAGGTCGGTCTGTCCGCCGCCGCCGTACTCCCACACGTGCCGGCCGTCCGGCATGGCGACATGGGTGCCGGGGATCAGCGACGAACCGTCGGCGGAGAATCGCGCGTTGAGCCAGTGCTCCTTGCGCCGGAACTTCGTCGGCGGGATCGCGGCGTAGTCTCCCGGTCCCTCGGCACGGGAGAACAGGGTGCGGAAGTCCAGATCGTGGCCGTAGACGTAGAGCTGCGCCATCGCCGCGACCATGGAGTTGACTTCGTCTTCTTTGCGGGCCAGCGTGGGAATCAGCTGTCCGTCATGCAATCCCGCCGATGCGGTGGTCAGACCGGCCTGCATCAGGGCCACCGGATTCGGCGCCAGTTCCAGGAACGTGGTGTGACCGTTGTCCACCGCGTTACGGATGCCCTGGGTGAAGTAGACGCTGTGGCGCAGACCCTTCTTCCAGTAGTCCACCTCGTGGATCACCTCGCCGGGGCGGATGTAGTTGCCCTCGTGCACGGTGGAGAAGTAGCCGATCTTCAACGGCCGCGCCGCGATGCCCTGCAGTTCAGCGGCCAGTTCGCCGAGCAGCGGATCCATCTGGGTGGTGTGCGAGGCGCCCTTGGTCTGGAACTTGCGGGCGAACTTGCCCTCCTGCTCGCAGCGTTCGAGGATCGCGTCGACCTGGGCCGGCGGGCCGCCGATGACGGTCTGGCTCGGGGCGGCGTAGACACACACCTCCAGACCGGGAAAGTCGGAGAACACCTCTGCGATCTCGTCGGCGGAGTACTCCACCAACGCCATCAGCCGGATGTATTCGCCGAACAGCATCGCCTCGCCCTCACCCATGAGATGCGCACGCGCACAGATGGTTCGGGTGGCATCGGCAAGCGACAGACCACCGGCGAAATAGGCCGCGGCGGCCTCGCCCAGGGACTGCCCAACCACCGCAGCGGGTTTGGCGCCGTGATGCTTGAGCAGTTCACCGAGGGCGATCTGGATGGCGAAGATGACCAGCTGCACCACTTCGATCGGGTACTCGCAGGTCTCATCGGTGTAGTCGATCGAGTCGTCGAGGATCAGTTCGAGGATCGAGTAGCCGCGCTCGTCCTGAATGAGGCTGTCCACCTTGTTGATCCACTCGGCGAACACGTCGTCGCGCAGGTACAGGCTCTTGCCCATCTTGCGGTGCTGGGCGCCGAAACCGGCCAGCACCCAGACCGGCCCGTTGCTCAGCGGACCGTCGGCGCTGTACACCAGCGGGGTTTGCTTGCCCTCGGCGATGGCACGCAGCCCCTTGACGGCCTCGTCGTGGTCGCGAGCCATCACCACCGCACGGGAGCGGCCGTGGTTGCGCCGCGACAGTGACCGGCCGATCGACTCCAGCGAGCACGCCCGGCCCTCCGGGCTGTCCACCCAGTCGGCCAATTCCGCAGCGGTGGCCCGCTTGCGGGATGTGAGGAATCCCGAAACGGCAAGTGGCACAACCGGCGTGAACGGCTCGGCGGCCTCCGCTGCCGCCAGCTCCTCGCGGGCGACTTCCAGTAGGCGCAGCGCCTCGTCGGTCAGGCCGGGGAGCTCGGGTTCTTCGT
>JAULZA010000025.1:0-46939 GCA_032117575.1 Mycolicibacterium sp. | reverse complement strand
CCGGGGCAAACGACAAGGAATAACTATGGTTACCTATCGGGGAGCCCAAAGGATAGTTTGACATGCTGTTACGATGTCTCTACCTTTGCTTTCAGTAAAGATTTCAGTTAGCTCAGAAAATCATTCGGAGAAATCATGTCGACGCAGGGGCAGGGCTCGCACGGCGAGCCGACCGTGCGCACCGAGGTCCTCCCGGTTCAGGTTCACAGTTGCACTCGGTTGGGTCGGGCCGCCAACCCGCCGCGGACGCGACTGGGCGGCTGGCTGCGACGCCGCTGAGACTCTCTCTAGCGGCGTCGGAGTCGCCGCAGCATGCCCAGGAATGTCAGGGCACCGACGCCGGCCAGAGCCGCTTTAACCTTCGGCTGGTTCACGAAGCCAAGCGCCTTGGCTTTGGCATCCTCCGCCACCCGCTGGGGATTGGCCCGCTCGGCGAGGAGGTCGACCGTCGACGCCAGCCGGTCCCGCGCCGCAGCGATCTCCTGCTTGATGACCTCGGGATCCCGGTCCGCCACTTCCGTCCTCGCTTCCGCCCAGCACTCGACTGCCGATTACCCTAGCCGTACCGGCGAGTGAAAGGGCGTACACATGACCGACGCAGCACGTCTTGAGGTGGGCGACAAGGCTCCGGCGTTCAGCCTGCCCGACGCCGACGGCAACACCGTCAAGCTCTCGGATTACACAGGCCGCAAGGTGCTGGTGTACTTCTACCCGGCCGCCTCCACCCCCGGCTGCACTAAGCAGGCCTGCGACTTCCGCGACAGTCTGGCCGAGCTCAACGGTGCTGGAATCGACGTGGTGGGCATCTCCCCCGACAAGCCCGAGAAGCTGGCCAAGTTTCGCGACGCCGAGTCGCTCACCTTCCCGCTGCTGTCCGACCCGGACAAGACGGTGCTGACGGCCTGGGGCACGTTCGGCGAGAAGAAGATGTACGGCAAGACCGTGCAGGGCGTAATCCGCTCGACCTTCCTCGTCGACGAGAAGGGCAAGATCGCGGTGGCACAGTACAACGTCAAGGCTGCCGGTCACGTCGCCAAGCTGCGCGGGGAACTCTCCATCTGACGCGCGGCGACCGCGCGGCCATCGAGTCACTTTTTTCATCACCCCTGGTGTTTAAGCCGCACCAGACCGGGAAAAGACGTCACAGCCGTGGTTCGCGGCTTTCACCAGTGCCGTCTTTTACCTCGGGGAGTGCCGACGATGCCAGAACTTGCCTTTCGCAATGATTTGCAGCAATTCGCCGTTGAACTGCGGAGACTCGCGTACACCATGCCCGCCGGACACGAGGATCGGTTGATCCACCTCAGCGATCGGATGGCGCAGCGCGCCCGACAAGCGCTGCGTTCGGACACCGCGTAAGGAGCGACCACCGGCGCTCTCGGGGGGAGTGAGGCGCGACGGTGGCCGCTCAATCTACATTGTCACCGATTGTTTGAACTTGAAAGTGTTTTTACCCGAAGGCGACGCAGTGCCTTTTCCTGGTCGCACGACGCATCGACGTGGCACCTTGCGTCACAGCAACATCACATGTAACGCATGCATCAATAACACCGACATCACGGTCAAGTAACTACCGCGGGCAACCGCGCTGTGCGACCGGAGGCCGGGATGAGACGTCTGCTTCGCCACCTCGCCATGCTTATCGTGGCGACTCCGATCATGGCCGTGGCCGTGGTGGCCGCCCCCGTCAACGCCGCTCAGCCGGGATTTTTCGAGCCACAACTGGTCTCGGCGTCCTCGGCCCCGCGGGCGGCCGTCGCCAGTCCGGTGCGGGACGGCCGGCGTGCACTGGCGGCAGGCGTCGGCTCCGAGCGGTTACTTCAGGTCCAGACGATCCGCCTCAAGCGGGTGATCAGCGCCAAGTTCCCGGAGATCCGCGACATCGGCGGGTACCGGGCGGACAGCATGAAATGGCATCCCAACGGGCTGGCCATCGACGTGATGATCCCGAACTGGCAGACCCCGGCCGGCCGGGCGCTCGGTGACCGGATCGCCCGGTTCGCCCTGGACAACGTCGACAAGTACAAGATCGAAGGGGTCATCTGGCAGCGGGCCTACCACCCGGCCCACGGGTCGCCGAAGCTGATGGCCGATCTGGGCGGCCCAGACGCCAACCACTACACCCACGTGCATATTGCCACCTACGGCGGCGGTTACCCGAAGGGCGGCGAGGTCTACTTCGACTGAGGTCTACTCCGACGGGGCGCCGAGATTCGCCAGCAGCAGCGCTTCGGTGATGGCGGCGCGTTCGAGCACCCCGAGGTGCAGGCTCTCGTTGATGCTGTGTGCCTGGGTGCCCGGGTCTTCCACGCCGGTTACCAGGATGGTGGCGTCGGGGAACGCGGTAGCGAATTCGGCGATGAACGGAATCGACCCGCCCATCCCCATGTCCACTGCGTCGACTCCCCAGGCTTGGCGAAACGCGGCCCTGGCGGCGTCGTAGACCGGCCCTGTGGCGGCGATCGCATAGGGCTGGCCGACATCGCCGGGGGTGACGGTGACCCGCGCACCCCACGGCGCGTGGGATTGGAGGTGCCGGCGAAGCGCCTCCAGGTGCGCCTGCGCGTCACCGCCCGGGGCGACGCGCAGGCTCACCTTGGCGCTGGCCCGCGGGATGAGGGTGTTGGACGCTGTGGCGATCGGGGTGGTGTCGATGCCGATGACGGTGATGGCCGGTTTACCCCACAGCCGTTGAGCCACCGTCCCGGAACCGATCTCGCCGACCCCGTCGAGCAATCCGGATTCGGTGCGGACCCAGTCCGCATCGCGGTCGACGGGCGCGACCGGCGACTCGTGCAAGCCGGCCACGGCGACATTGCCCTGGTCGTCGTGCAAGGTCGCCAGCAGGCGGATCAGCGCAGTCAGTGCGTCGGGCACCGCCCCGCCCCACAGCCCCGAATGCAGGCCGTGATCGAGAGTGGCCACCTCGACGACGCAGTCGGCCAGACCGCGCAGTGAGACCGTCAGTGCGGGGATGTCAGCGGTCCAGTTGTCGGAATCGGCGATCACGATGACATCGGCGGCGAGCTTGTGCTGGTGTGCGGCCAGCAGCCGGGTCAGCGACGGCGAACCACACTCCTCCTCCCCCTCGACGAACACCGTCACCCCGACCGGCGGCCGTCCGTCGTGTGCCCGAAACGCCGCCAGATGGGTGGCGATGCCGGCCTTGTCGTCGGCGGTACCGCGACCATAGAGCCGGCCGTTGCGTTCCATGGGCTCGAACGGCGCCGAATCCCATTGCCCGGCATCGCCTTCCGGCTGCACATCGTGGTGGGCGTAGAGCAGAACGGTGGGCGCACCTGGCGGAGCCGGGTGGTGGGCGATGACGGCTGGGGCGCCGCCCTCGCTGACGATCTCGACGTCGCCGAAGCCGGCGTCGCGCAGCAGTTGGGCGACCTTCTCGGCGCTGCGGTGAACATCGTGGCGGCGCGCGGGGTCCGACCACACCGACGGGATACGGACCAGATCCTCCAGGTCGCGGCGGACCTCGGGCAGGACGGCGCGGACGCGATCGATCAGATCCATACCGATGAGATTAAAGCGTCTCCAGGATGGCGACGGCCGCGGCGGTGTCACCCTCGTGGGTCAGCGACACATGGATCGTCACGTCGGCCAGGTGCTCGGCGACGGCGCCGGTGAGGCGCACCTTGGGCCGGCCCCACATGTCGGTGATCACCTCGATGTCGCGGTGGATGCCTTCCGGCAGCACCGGACGCTGAGCGAACCGGGACCCCGACCACGCTTTGATGACGGCCTCTTTGGCTGCCCACCGGGCGGCCAGGTGCCGAGCCGCGAGCGAGGTCTTGTCCGCCGCGTCACGCCGCTCCCCGGGGGTGAACGTCTCGGCGAACACCGTGCCGGCCTGGTCGACCTGCTCGGCGAAATCGGGAATGAACACCAGGTCGATCCCCACACCTACTATCGCCACGGGCAGTGACCTTAGCCGCTATCGCAAGGCGAGCAAACCGACAGCCCCAGCTTCCGCTGTCATCCCCGGCGTGACGCCGGATCGAGCAGCATCGTGGCCTCGGCCGCCTTGTCCGCCCCGCTGTGGTCGAACCGGCGCTCCGGTCGCTCGTACATCGCGGAGCCGCCGGCGATGGCCTCAGCCAGCCGCCGCTGGCCGGCGAGCACCCGTTCGGCGGCCCGCTTGCGGTAATCCTCGCGCTCCGCGGCGGGCAGGGCGGCCAGGAATGCCTCCGGGTGCACCAGCGCCACCAGACCCGACACGTGCCCGAAACCGAGGCTGGTCACAAGGCCGGCCTTGAGCGGGAAGCGCTCACCCATCCGCAGGGTCTGCCGGGGCCAGACCAGGTGGCTGGCGACGGCGAGCTCGTCGTCGACGCAGTCCAGGCTGCGGTTGGGCGGTACAACGCCGTCACGCATCACCTGGCACAGCCCCAGCATCTGGAACACCGCAGCGCCGCCCTTGGCATGCCCGGTGAGGCTCTTCTGCGAGATCACGAACAGCGGCGCGCCCGGCGATCGGCCGAGAGCGTCGGCCAGCCGTTCGTGCAATTCGGTCTCGTTGGGATCGTTGGCCAGCGTCGAGGTGTCGTGCTTGGAGATCACCGCGATGTCGTCAGCACCCACCCCGAGCCGTGCCAGCGAACGGGCCAGCATCGAGTCGCGGCCGCCGCGGCCGGCGCCCAGGGCACCCAGGCCGGGCGCCGGGATGGAGGTGTGCACGCCGTCGGCGAAGCTCTGCGCGTAGGCCACCACCGCAAGAACCGGCAGCCCCATCTTCAGGGCCAGGTCACCCCGGGCTAGTAGCACGGTGCCACCGCCCTGGGCCTCAAGGAAGCCCAGTCGCCGCCGGTCGTTGGCGCGGGAGATCTTCGAGTCGCTGATACCGCGGGCCCGCATGACCTCGGTGTCGGCCGTGGCCGCCATGTCGCCGAAGCCGATGACGGCCTCCTGGGTCAGGTCGTCGAAGCCGCCGGCCACCACCAGTTCGGCCTTGCCGAGCCGGATCTTGTCGACGCCCTCTTCCACCGACACCGCGGCGGTAGCGCAGGCGCCCACCGGGTGCACCATGGCGCCGTAGCCGCCGACGTAGGACTGCATCACATGTGCGGCAAAGACATTCGCCAGCACCTCCTGCAGAATATCGTTCGGCTTGGGCGTGCCCAGCAGGTTGCCGTGGAACATCTTCTCCATGCTGGTCAAGCCGCCGATTCCCGAACCCTGGGTGCTGGCCACCATGGTGGGATGCACCCAGCGCATCAGTTCCGCGGGGCTGAAGCCGGACGACAGGAACGCGTCCACCGTGGCGACCAGGTTCCACAACGCCACCCGGTCGACCGAGGCGACCATGTCGGGACTGATGCCCCAGACCGTCGGATCGAAGCCGGTCGGAATCTGCGCACCGACACTGCGCGGGAGCTTCGCTTTACGCGGAACCCGAATCTCGGTGCCCGCCTTGCGAATCACCTCCCAGTCGCTGGATTCGCCGATCGGCCGCACCACGGTGTGCGCGGGGTCGAACGACTCGAAAGCGCGCGCCTCGGCCTCGGACGACACCACGAACCGGAAGTCGCGGTCCAAGAACACACTGACCAACAGGTCGGTGCAGTGGTCGGCCGCCAGTACGCCGTCATCGACGAACTCCCGGATGCCGCAGCGTTCCACCACGGCATCGTGGTAGCGCTCGACGATCTCCTCCTCGGGAACGAGATCACCGGTGGCGGTGTCGTACCAGCCCGGCTTGGGGTCGTTCTCCCAGACGAGAAGCCCGGTGGTCCAGGCCAGTTCGAGCACGCCGGCGGCGGACAGTTCGTTCTCCACCTCCATCTCGAAGCGGGTGCGCGACGAGCCGTAGGGCCCCAGTTCGGCACCGCCGACGATGACCACCAGGTCGGCCGGGTCGACGTCGAGATCCGGCCAGTCCGGGGGCGGGCAGCCCCGGTTGCCGCGCGGGGGCGACGGCAGCGCGGCGATGGTGCCAGCGGTCTCCACGCGCGATTCCTTTGCAGCGCCGGACATCTCATCGCGGGCCCGGGCGGCGAGCTCGGCCATATCCAGCTCCACGTCGCCCAGACCGCCGGTCAGGTCGACCTGCAGCGGGGCCGACGCAGCGGCGACCTTGGCCTCCACCGCGCACAGGTCGAGCAGCATGGCGGCCATCTCTTCGGTGGAGTAGGTGGTCACCCCGGCGGCCTCGACGGCGTCGACGATGACGTCGTTGTGGCCCATCAAACCAGTGCCCTTGGTCCACCCGATCAGGGCGTGCGCGATCGTGACCCGCTGCGCCCAAGACGATTCCGCGCTCCAGCGCGCCACCACGGCGTCCAGCGCCGACTTGGACTCGCCGTAGGCGCCGTCCCCGCCGAACATTCCACGGTTCGGCGAGCCGGGCAGCACCACGTGCAGCCGGGAGGCGATGTCGTGTTCGGCGCCGATCGCCGAGAGCCCGCTGACGAGGCGCTCCACCGCCCACAGCAGAACTTTCATCTCCATCTCGAAACGCGAGCCCGCCTCGGACATGTCACCGGCCACCCGCGGCGCGGCGAACGGGAACAGCACGGTGGGCGTCAGAGCGTCCTTGACATGGATCGACATGGGGCCCAGGTTCTCGGTCTGCTCCTTGCCCACCCAGGAGATCAATGCGTCGATATCGGCGTACGAGGCCATGTTGGCCGGCAACACCCACAGCTTCGCCCCGAACCGCGCATGGCTGCGGTAGAGCTCCTTGTAGAACTCCAGCCGGTCGTCGTCGAGGCGGGAGGTGGTGGCGATGACGGTGGCGCCGCCGTCGAGCAGTCGGGCCGCCACCGCCGCGGCGATGGAGCCCTTGGACGCGCCGGTGACCACAGCGACCTCGTCGGCGTACCGGCCGGGTGCGGGATTCTCGGCACCCGCGGCCACCCGCGCGAACAGCGAGGCGTGCACCAATCGGCCGGCCGCCAGCGCGCGACCGCGCCACCAATCGGCCTGAGTGGCCACCACATGCCCGACACCTTCGAAACGCTCGGCCAGTATCGGCCAGTCAGCATCGATGTCGTCCTCATCGGACAGCCACAACCGGACCAGGTCCTCCCGGGCGCTGGCCCAGCGATCATCGAGCAGCACCGCCTTGCGGGAGTCGAACGCCGGGGCCACCAGACGCGGCCAGTCGGCACCGAGTTCGGCCGAAACAAGATCCAGCAGTTCGGTGTCGGTGACGGCCGACGGGGCAGTGACCGGGGAATCGATTCCCAACTGCCCCAGCACCATCCGGGCTGCGGAGGCCAGCACGCCGTCGCGGCCGGTGACGGTTTCGGCGAACTCGTTCAGCGCCGCGGAGTCCACCGCGCCGCCCGCCGGGCCGCCGGCCGACGGCAGAGCCACCGCGATACCGCGGCGCGCGGCCACGGCCGCGACCGCAGCGTCGATGACCTTGTCCACCGCAGCGGCGTCGCTCAGCGGGCCGTCGGTCAGACCGCCCAGCGGACCGCCGCGCACGCTGCTGCCCTCCCTGGTGCCCAGCGCCAGTTCGACACTGACGTGCTTGACCCAGCCGGGGCCGAGCTCCCACGTCTTGGTGATCCTGTCGGCGATCACGCCCGGACGTTTACCGGACGGGCCGAGGGCACCGCGCAACTGGTCGTTGACGGCGTCGCCGAGCACCGGGCCGAACGGCTTGTAGGTGCGAGCCAACTTGGACACCTGCCCGCGCAGCGACGTCAGGTCCGCTTCGGCCGCACCGTCGATGGCGCCGAGGTTGAGCTCGGAACCGAGATCGACCAGAAGCTGATTGCGCCGCGAGGATGCGCCGTCGGTGATGGACTCGATGGAGTCCACCGGCTCGATCTGATCCATGCGCATCTTCGCCGACAGCGCGATCAGTGCCACGGTGGCGTCGGCGGCGTCGAAGGGAATGTCTTCCGGACGAGGCGCATTGGACGGCGCCGCGGCCGGCACGGGAACCGGAGCGGCCGGGGCGGCCGGCACTTCGGCTCCCGCGCCTGCGGGCTCGTCGGCAACCTCGGGTTCGGGCTCGGGGTCGGCGTCGCTGGCGAACAGCACCGCGGCGTCGCGCTCGGTGTTGAGCACTTGCACTGTGCTGTGGGCATATTCGGGAAGCTTCAGGGTGTTGGTGGCCAGCCCGGCGACCGTCGGAGCGGACTTGACGCCGATCTCGACGAACCGCTCGACGCCCAGGCCGCCCGCAGCCTCCTCGATGAACAACAGGTCCTGAGTCTCGATCCAGCGCACCGGGCTGGCGAACTGCCAAGCCAGCAGTTCGATGACCAACCGGCGACCAAGTTCCCTGGGGCGCTGAGTGATCCAGGTGTCGTAGTCGGCGAGGATCTCGTCGAGCGGCTCGGCCGGCACGAGATCGCGGACTTCCTGGATGAAGTCGCGGTCGAGGGTGAACAGCCGCGGCACCAGGTTCGGGATGTAGCGGCCGACCAGCACCGCGGCGTCAGCATCGACCGGCAGGATGCGTTCCAGCGAGCGACGGAACTCATCCACGCCCACCTTGAGGACGTCGGAGTGGAACGGCACGTCGATCCCGGGCACCTGGATGTAGGCGCGCCGGCCGCCGGCGATCTCCACCCGGCGCTCGACTTCCTCCTTGAGCGCGTCCAGACCGGCCACCGTGCCGGCGATCGCGTACTGCGATCCGCGCAGATTGAAGTTGACGATCTGCAGGAACTCCCCGGTGCGCTCGGCGATATCGGCGACGAACTGTTTGACGTCGGCGTCGTCGAGGTCCATCTGGGACGGCCGGATCGCGGCGAGCCGGTAGTTGGAGCGACCCATTTCGTCGCGCGGCACGATGTCGTGCATCTTGCTGCCGCGGTGGAACACCACCTCCAGCAGCGCCTCCAGTTCGAACATGCCGGTGACACAGGCCACCGCGGTGTACTCGCCCACCGAGTGGCCGCAGGCGATGGCACTCTCGACGAATGCTCCCTGCTCGCGCATCTCGGCGACCTGTGCCGTCGCGACGGTGGCCATGGCCACCTGGGTGAACTGCGTCAGGTAGAGCACGCCTTCGGGGTGCTGGTAGTGCACGCCACCGGCGATCAGCGTGGTGGGGTTGTCCCGCACCACGTGCAGCACCGAGAATCCGAGGTGATCGCGGGTAAAGGCGTCGGCGCGGTCCCACACCGTGCGGGCGGCCTTGGAGCGGGCCCGGACATCCATGCCCATGCCCTTGTACTGGATGCCCTGTCCCGGGAACGCGTAGGCCGTCTTGGGCGAGGTCAGCCGGCCGGTCGCCGTCATGACAAGCCGGTCACCGACACGCGCGGCTACCTCCAGAACCTCTGCGCCCAAGTCGATTCCGACGCGGTCGACACGGATGTCGATATCGTCGCCCGGGGATACCATGTCCAGAAAGCGGGCGGTCCAGCCGATCAGCTTGCCGGGCGGGGCCGGCTTGCCGTCGGTGGCTGTCGCGACGTGCTGCGCGGCCGCCGACAGCCACATGCCGTGCACGATCGGCGCGTCCAGCCCGGCCAGCAGAGCGGCGGTCCGGTCGGTGTGGATGGGATTGTGGTCGCCGGAGACCACGGCGAACGGCCGCATGTCCACCGGCGCGATGATGCGGACATCGCGGCGGCGGCGGCGGGGAGTCTCGGTGGCGTTGCGCGACACCGCTCCCCCGGCCCGGACCGGGTCGGTGAGTTCGGCGGCGCCGGTGCGGCCGCGGATGGCGAAGCGCTCCTCAAGGACCGCGTAAACGGTGCCGGTGGCGTCGCTGATGTTCACCGTGACCGGCACCACCCGGCCGACCTCGGTGTCGAAGGCCACCGATGATGTTGCGGTGATTACCAATTCGGTCTTGGTGCTGGGCAGCGCCTTGAGCAGCCGGACCGCGTGGTCCAGATGCACCAGGCTGAGCAGGCCCTCCACCACCGGGAAGCCGGTGTCGGTGGCGGCTCCCCCGACGGCGGCGAACACCGCCGGCCAGCAGCGGCCGACCAGGGCGTCGGGAACCGTCGTCAGGGTCGGCGCCAGCGGGCTGCCGAACGTCGCGGTGACACCGGTGTGGTCGGCCACCCGGTCGGGGTCCCACTCGACGGTGACGGTGGTCGAGTGCCCGCGCTGCTCGGGCAGTGCCTCGGGGCTGTCCACCCCGGCGGCGATGGCCAAGACCGCCCGCATGGCCGCGGCGGCGTCGGAGGTGATGACCATCGGGGCGCCGCCGTCGAGCACGGTCGGCGGCAGGGTGAAGGCGATGTCGACCCAGGTGCCCGACAGCGGAACGCACAGCACCACCCGGTCGGGGCCGACGACCTCCAGGCGGGCGCCGGTGGAATGGTTTGTGGCGGAGTTGTTGTCACGCACCTGCCAGGCATCCGGCGGGGCGAGCCGGTGCACCGGGTTGACCGCGGTGCGGCCGGCCCACAGCACGTCCGGGGAGTCCAGCACGATAGCCAGCGGGCCGGCGACGTCGGGGCGAACCTGCAGCCGCGAGGCCACCGGCTGGGGCTGACGCCCGGCGGCCAGCACATCGGCCACGGCGGCGTACTCGAACCTGTCCAGAAGTTCCCCGACCGGCTCGTCGACCCGGGTGATCCCCGCGACCGCTGCGGTGCCCGGGATGATGCACACCTGGTCGGCGCTGTAGCGCTCGTCGTGGGCCTGCCACAGCGAGTCACTGCGCCACCAGCGGCGGACGTCCTTGTCGATCACCGGCACGAAATTCACCGGCTTGCCCGGTGTCTTGCACAGTTCGGTAAAGAACGGCGCGTCGGCGGGATGCAGCAGCACTGAGGCGGCGTCCGGGTAGCGCTTCAGCAGGGCGTCGATCGCCCGGTCCGGATCCTCCAGCAGCACAGTGTCGTTGAACAACGTCTCGATCTGCCCGGTGTCGACGGCATCCAGCCGGGCCTCGGCGCGCTGCAGCATCGCGGCGAAGCGGTCCCGCCAGGTGATGTCCAGCCAGGGCGAGCCGGACGCCTTGTTATCGGCGGTGCTGCTGCCTCCGATAGCAAGTTCGACGTAGCGCCGCAGCCACTGCAGGTAGGTCATCTCGGCGATATCGCCGAAGTACGGCTTGGCCGTTGCCGCCATAGCGGCGATGATCTCGTCGCGCCGGGCCGCGACCGCGTCGGCGTCACCGGCGACCTCGTCGAGCAGCCGGCCGCAGCGGGACGCCGAATTGTCGATCTCGTGGATGTCCGCGCCGAGCTGGCTGCGTCCGGAGGCCATGCCGTTCAACGCTTTTCCAGCGCCCACCCACTGCTCGGTTCCGGCGGTATCGACCAGCATCTGCTTGACCGACGCCGAGGTGGTGGCCTCCAGGCAGGCCATCGCGGCGGTGCCGACCAGGATGCCGTCGACCGGCATCAGGGGGTAGCCGTAGCCAGCGGACCAGCGGCCGGTGAGGTACTCCGCGGCCCGCTCGGGGGTGCCGATCCCGCCGCCGGCGCAGATGGTGATGTTGGCCTGCGAGCGCAGTTCGGAGTAGGTGCTCAGCAGCAGGTCGTCGAGATCCTCCCAGGAATGGTGACCGCCGGCTCTGCCGCCCTCGATATGGACGATCACCTCGTGGGTGGGCACCTCGGCAGCGATCCGGATGACCGAGCGGATCTGCTCGACGGTGCCCGGCTTGAAGCACACGTGGGCGATACCCGCGCTGTGGATTTCGTCGATCAGCTCCACAGCCTCGTCGAGATCGGGAATGCCGGCGCTGATCACCAGGCCGTCGAACGGCGCGCCCGCCTGACGGGCCTTCTGCAGCAGGCGTTTTCCGCCGACCTGCAGCTTCCACAGGTAGGGATCGAGGAACAGCGCGTTGAGTTGCACCGCGCGGCCGGGCTCCAGCAGTTCAGTCAGTTCGGTGACGCGGCGATTGAAGATCGGCTCGGTCACCTGGCCGCCGCCGGCCAGTTCGGCCCAGTGGCCGGCGTTGGTCGCCGCGGCGACGATCTTGGCGTCGACGGTAGTCGGCGTCATACCAGCCAGCAGGATGGGCGAACGCCCGGTGAGCCGGGTGAACTTGGTGGACAGCTTCACTGCGCCGTTGGGCAGTTCGATCAGCCCAGGCGCGTAGCCCGACCACGGCTTGCTGACCTCGGGGGCCGCGCCGACGGTGAACAGGTTGCGCTGGCCGCCGCGGGTGGCCGCCGGCACGATGCCGATGCCGAGTCCGCGGATCACCGGGGAGGTCAGCCGGGTCAGCAGGTCGCCCGGTCCCAGGTCGAGGATCCACCGCGCCCCGGCACGCTCGATGCCGTCGACGGCCGCGACCCAGTCAACGGGGTCGACCATGAGGGCTTGGGCCTGACCCACGGCCTGGTCAACGTCGATCCCGATGATCTGCGCCCAGCGTCCGACGATATCCACGCCCTGAGCAAGCAGCGGGGTGTGGTAGCCGACCTCGACGGCCACCGGATCGAACATCGGCGCGAATACCGATCCGCCCCGCAGCTTGTTCTTGCGCTCGGCGGCCTGCTTGTCGGAGATCTGCTCGCAGTACAACTGGAATCGGGACAGCTGTTCGGGCGTGCCGGTGAGCACGACTGAGCGCCGCCCGTTGCGGATGGACAGCACCGGCGGCTGCACCGTGCGCACGTCGCGGCTGAATTCCTCCAGCAGTTCGGCGATGCGCTCCGGCTCGGCGTTGGTGACCGACAGCATCGGCGGCCGGTCGCCCAGCGCGACGACGCCGCGGCGCCGGGCCACCAAAGTGCCGGCCGCACCGCCGAGCTGAGCCAGTGCCAGTAACTCGACGTCCTTGGCCCCACCGGCCTTGAACGCCGCGGCGGCCATCACGCCCTGGGAGTGACCGGCCAGCGCGACCGGGGGGGCACCGGCGAAGTCCATACCCTGGCGGCTCAGGGCGCGGGTAGCGGCGATCTGCGTCAGCAGCACGCCGGGAATCGACACAGCGGCCGACACCAGCTGGCGCCCGGTCGGCACCGGCTCCCCCGCCGCCAGCGCCCGGATCCAGCGCAGCGGCTCGAAGCCGATGGGCCGCACCACGACGAGTTCGTCGGCCACCGGCTGCAGCAGCAGATCGGCTTCACCGGCGATCTGGGCCAACTCGGACTCGATGCCGGCGGTGGTGACGATCTCCTCGAGGTTGGCCAGCCACGTCGCGCTGCCCTGTCCACCGAACGCCACCGCGTACGGTTCGCCGGCGTTGAGTCGATCCACGAGTGCGTGCGGAGTCTGCCGCCGAGCGTCGTCCGCTGTCGTCAGGCTGTCGTGCTCGTAGATCGTCAATGTCGTCTCCCTCACCTGCGTCTTTTACGCTTTAAGAGTCGCATAAGAATGGCCCGGTTTTTTCGCCTGGATTTGTTACTCGCGAGTTCTACGGATGAGTAACCGAGCATCGGGATAACGGCAGGCGGAGACGCCTCGTCGCGGCTCAAGACAAACCGCCTGCATGTGGGTGGTTACGCTTGAGTAACCACAACACCGCAGTTCACGACATGATTGTTATCAAATCGTTACCTATCGCTGCGAGCGCTGCCGGTGTCCCGTGCCGACGCGACGCACCGCAGCGGGGACCGGAAATCGGTCGACAATTGTTCACCCAATCGCGCCGAATTGCCGGACAAGCGTCGGCCAGCAAATACCTACTAATGGGTAGGTTATTTCACATCCACTGGCCGAATTGCGGCTTGAGGATGTTGTTCAGATCTACCCCGACATCGGCGACCTTGCGGGCGTCGATCTCGAACTGGTGCAGGTGCGCCGCCGGGTGGACGAATCCCCGCGGGGTTCCCCAGTTGTGCTGCCAGAACCAGGAGCCGATCCCGTCCTGCAGCAGCCATTCGATGGTTTTGGAGTTGCCGTAGACACCAACCCGCGCCTTGCCAAGCACTTCTTCCCAGGCCCGCAGGTACGGTGCAACCTGCTGTTTGTACTGATCAAAGCTGGGATTGTCATCGATCGAGGCGTAAATCGGCGCGGTTGCGGGCCCGCCGGCGGCGGTGTGCAACTCCAGCCCGCGCTGCGCGTGCTTGATCCCGGCGGCCTGCCCGCCCAGCCAGTCGGCGGTGTCCTGTTTGCCGAACTGGTAGTTGGAGACGATCTTCAGACCCGCCTCGGTGAGTTCCTCGGCCTCGGCCAACTGCATGGGCTTGCCCAGCATCCAGCTGGCTCCGGGACGACGGTCGGACACATAGCGAATGGCGCCCACCCCGCCAGCGGCCTTGATGTCAGCGGCGCTGAGCACCCCGGCGGAGTAGTCGAAGAGCAGACCCAGCGAATCCGCGGAGGCCGCGGCCGGTGCAGCGGCACCGGCCAGCGCACCCAAACCCAGTGCGGCCGGCGCCGCGGCGGCAATCTTGAGCACATCCCTGCGCGTGATGGACATGCGCCACACCCTAGGGCAGCGATCCACCGATGCCAGGGATTGCCGCAGCCGTCGTCAGCGTCGTCAGCGTGCGCGGCGGGTTTCGCGGCGGTTGGCCTTCTGGATGGCCGACACCAGTTCTCCCTTGGTCATCGACGAGCGGCCGCGGATGTCAAGTCGGCGCGCGACATCGAGAAGATGCTTCTTGGGCGCGGTGGCGTTGACGCCTTCGGCGGTCTCGCCGCGGGCGTCCGGACCGCCGCTGCGGGCACGGTCGTCGGACGGGCCCTTGGCGTCCTTGGCCTCCCAGTGGTCGCCGACCTTCTCGTAACTGTGTTTCAACGCCGCGTAGGCGACGCGATGAGCGCGTTCACCCTCGCCGTACTCTTCGGCCGCCGCGTCGTGCGCCTTGGCGAAGGTGCGCTGCGCCTTGGCCTCGGAGCGCTGCAATGTGCTGGGCAGTTCGTCCTTCCTGGCGTCCCCAGCCCTAGTGGTCTTCGGCATTGGTTACCTCGCCTCCCGATGTTTCCAGTCGTCGCCTACCCGCGCCGCCGGGCGGCTCAAACCGACTGCCTGGGCGAATGAGGCCGGCTGGTAGCCTGCGGTGTTGTTTCCGCAAGCAAACAAGAGGAGAGTCGGCGTCCTTGTCGGGAAGACATCACCGCGTTCCAGGCACCGGCATCGGTTCGCCCGCCGTCCGGATCGTCACGACCACCCTGGCCGCCGCCGCACTGCTGTTCGCGGCGGTGGCCATGGCATTCCGGTACCAGCCGGTGACGAGCATCCCGCGGCTGGTGCTCTCCGTGGGTGCGACGTTCGTTCCGCTGATTGCGCTGGTCGGCCTGGTGGCGGCGGTGCTGGCCCGACGGCCCATCCTGATGATCATCGGCGCCGTCCTGGTGACGGCCACCCTGGCCATCCAGGTGGCCTGGTATTACGTCGGGAACAACCGCCACCCCGACATGGGCCCGTACGCCGGCCCGTACGCAGAAGTCCGGGTGCTGTCGTCGAATCTGCGGTACGGACGCGCAGACCCGGACGAGTTCGTCGGTATGGCTTCCCGGAGCGCCGACGTGATCACCGTCTCCGAACTGACTCCGGAAGCGGTCGACCGCTACGTCGCCGCGGGCATCAGCACGGATTTTCCGTACTCGGTTCTCAAGGCCCACCCTGGCGCGGGCGGGATCGGGCTCTGGAGCCGTTACCCGCTGACTCCGCTAACAGCCATCCGGCACCGGGCCGTCACGATACCCGCGGGCCGCGTCGAAGTCCCGGGCGTGAGGCACAAGCCTGTTGTGGCCAGCGTTCACATCATGTCGCCGGTCTCCGGTGACAAGAACACCGTCAATGAGTGGAGCGCCGGCATGGCCGGGGCGAAGGCGCAACTGGACAATTTCGCCCGAGAGGCTGGCCCAGGCGCGGTGATCATCGGCGGCGACTACAACAGCACCCCGGATATGCGACAGTTCCGTGACCTGCTGACCAACGGGTACTCCGACGTCGTCCAGCAGCTCGGGTCAGGATTCGCCCCGACGTTCAAAGCCGACCACCCACTGCCGCCGCTCATCACCATCGACCACATCCTCACCCGCAACGCCGCCGCCGCAACGATCGAAACGGTGACGATCACCGGGTCGGATCATCGCTCGCTGCTGGCCACCGTGCGGGTGCCGCTCGACCCGGCGGCCTGAGCGCACGGGGAGTCAGCGACGCTCGCCGTCACGGCCCAGCGCGGATTCCAACATCAGACGACGCTCGGCCGCTGCGACGTTGCGCCGGGTTCGCTCGGCGACATCCGGGGTCACCGAGATCGACGTGATGCCCATCCGCACCAGGTGTTCGGCGAAATCCGGCCGGGTCGACGGCGCCTGCCCGCACAACGACGCGGTGACACCCAGCCGACGGGCGGTGCTGATGATCTGTCCGATCGCGTCGAGGACGGCGCCGTCGGATTCGTCGAACAACTCCGCGCACACATCGGAATCGCGGTCGACGCCGAGCATCAATTGGGTCAGGTCGTTGCTGCCGATCGACACCCCGTCGATGCCCATCCCGACGTACTCGGGCAGCCAGTACACCACCGAGGGCACCTCGGCCATTACCCACCGGTGCATGCCGCGCTGATGCCCCAGCGGGCTGGCGTCGATCAGCGACAGGCACTCCTCGAGTTCCCACTTGGTGCGGACGAACGGGATCATCAGGTGCAGGTTGGGATTACGCTCGCGGACCCGGGCCAGCGCCTGTAATTCCAGGGCAAACACATCGGGCTGCTTGACGTAGCGGTAGCAGCCTCGGTAGCCGATCATCGGGTTGTGCTCAACGGGCTCGTATTCCTCACCGCCGGCGAGCTTGCGGAACTCGTTGGTGCGGAAATCGGTGGCCCGGTAGATCACCGGCCGCGGCCCGAACGCCGAGGCGATGCGGCCGACGGCCTCGGCGAGGTTATCCACCAGGGTGTTCTGTTCGCCGCGCGCGATCAGGTCGCGCGGGTGCCGGTTGTTCAGCGCGTCGGTGAGGATCAGTTCGGCGCGCAGCAACCCCACCCCGTCGACGTCGAGCTTCGCCGCCCGCTCGGCAGCGTCCGGCATCGCGACGTTGACGTAGATCTTGGTTCCGGTGACCTCGGTCGGAATAGCTTGTGGCGCAACCCGTTCGGCGCTAAGGGCCGACTTCTCCCCCTGGGTCTCCTGGGTCCGGCCCGCCAGCACCCGGCCGTGGGTGCCGTCCACGGTGACCACCATTCCGTCGGTCAGCACTTTGGTGGCGGTGCGGGCCCCGACGATGCACGGAACGCCGAGCTCGCGGGCGACGATCGCGGCGTGGCAGGTCATCCCGCCGGTATCGGTGACCAGCGCGGCGGCCCGTCGCATGGTGGGCAGCCAGTCCGGGTTGGTCATCTGCGCCACCAGCACCTCACCATCCTGCAGGCGGGCGCCGTCGCTGACGTCGCCGAGCACCCGCACGACGCCTGAGGCAGCGCCGGGTACCGCGGGAAGGCCCTGCACCAGAACCTCGTGCGACTCGGCGGTGGGTGTGCCGGCCCGCTTGAGCGTGGTGATCGGCCGGGTCTGCACGATGTAGGTGGTGCCGTCGGCGATGGCCCATTCGGTGTCCTGCGGGCAGCCGGCATGCTTCTCGCTGCGAATGGCGATCTCGGCGATGCGGCGGACCTCGTCGTCGGCCAGCACCCGCGCCTCGGCCTCGGATTCGTCGAGTTCAACCCGCTGATCCTTGCCGTCCTCGCCCCGGACGATCTTGAAGGACTTGTATCCCATTCGGCGGGAGAGGATTTCGCCGTCCGCCTTGGACACCACGTAGGTGTCGGGCTCCACCGACCCGGACACCACCACCTCACCCTGACCGAAGGCGCCCTCGACCACCACCCGGTCGGTGGCATCGGTGGTGGGGTCGGCGGTGAACGCCACCCCGGAGCGCTCCGAGGCGATCATCAGCTGAACCACCACCGCCATCGCCGGATCGGCATGGAAGCCGCGGCTGGCGCGGTAGGCGACCACCCGCGGGCCGAACAGCGACGCCCAGCACTCCTGCACCTTCTGGATCAGGTCCTGCTCACCGCGGACGTTGGTGAACGTCTCGTTCATGCCGGCGAAGGAGGCGTCGGCGCCGTCCTCCCCGGTAGCCGAGGACCGCACGGCCACAAAGCAATCCGGGCCCATCGCTCGATAGGACGCCAGAATCTTCTCCCGGACCTCAACGCCCATTCCGGCTCGCAGGACGGTGGCCTTCATCTTGTGGCACATCTCGTCGAACCGCGCCGGGTCACCGGCGTGCAGCACGGCCTCGCGGTGCGCAGTGTTGAGTTCATCGGCGACACCGGCCGCACTCATCGACGTCAGGTAGCTGTCACGCAGCACCACGAAGCCGGGCGGCACGGGCAGGCCGGCGTTGACCATCTCCCCCATGTTGGCGCCCTTGCCGCCGGCCTCCTCGGCGTCGGCCATGCCGAGGTTGGCAATGTCTTCGACGAATCGCATGCGTTCTCCTTTGTCTACAGGGCTCGGCGTTCTACAGGGCTGACGCAGATGTCCAGCACTTCGGTGACGGACTCCGACAAGTCCCGGGTGGTGTCAATACGGTGCGCTTCCGGCCAGCTGCTGTGGTCGTGGTCGCGGTGGGCCAATGCGGTGGCGATGTCGGGCGTCACCTGGGAGGTGGTGCCCGTTCGGGTGCGGATCCGGGCGACGGTCTCGTCCAGCGAAGCGACGCAGGCGAATTCGGCCAGCGCCGAATGGCCCGCCGCCTCGCGGGCGCGCTGCCGCTGCCGGGGATCGCTCCAGGTGCCGTCGAGGATCACCGTGCGCCCCCGCGACAGACCACGACGAGCCTGCCCCAGCACGGCGTCGTAGACCGCCTCGATGTTCTCCGGCGTGTACAGTCCCTCGCCCAGCACGCCCGATTCGCCGGTGATCTCACCGCGGGCCGCCATCTGGGCACGCACGTCGTCGGTGGAGATCACCTGGGCCGCAAGCTCCTCGGACAGCGCCCGGGCCAGCGTGCTTTTCCCGGTGCCCGCCGCGCCGCCGATCAGGATCAGTCGCACCGACCCGGTCCGCAGATGCTCCAGCGCGATCTGCAGGTGGTGTCGGGCGTCGTCGGCGGATTCGGCGTGGCCCTGCGTGTAGCGGACGCACTCGACCTTGGCCCGCACCACCGCTCGATAGGCGATATAGAAGTGCCGCAACGACTCCGGCGCATCATCGGCCGCCAGTTCCAGGTAGCGCCGGAGGAAGAAGGCACCGAGATCGGGCCGGCCCAGAAACTCCAGATCCATCGCCAGGAACGCGGCGTCGTCGACACCGTCGACGTAGCGCAGCAGGTCGTCGAACTCCAGACAATCGAGCAGCGCCGGCCCCTCGGGCAGGCAGAAGATGTCATCGGCCAGCAGGTCGGCGTGGCCGTCGACGATCCGCTGCCCGTTGATCCGCTCGGCGAACAGCTCCGCACGCCCGGCCAGGAAACCCAGCGCGCGCCGGCCGACGTCGGCGACCACCACCGGGTCCACCCCGGGCACCGCACCGGCGGCGTAGCGGTCCAGTTCGGCCAGATTCTCCCGCCATCGCCCGGTGACCGCGTCGACGCTCGCCTGCTCGTCGACCTCACTGCCCCGGTGCGCACCGGCATGGAAGCGCGCCAGGACCGCGGCGATTGCTGCCAGCGGCTCGCTGACGTCTTCGCCGCGACGGACCATGCCGGCCAGCCGGCATTCGTCGGGATGGCGACGCATCACGATCACCGGCTCCGGGGCCGCACCCGGTCGCGGCGGCTGGAAATGGCCGATGCCCAGATAGCTGTCCGGCGCCAGCCGGCAGTTGAGTTCCACCTCGTGCAGGCAGGCCCGTTCCCGGTAAGCATGGGTGGAGAAGTCCAGGAAATCGGTGACGACGGGCTTTTTGACCTTGTAGGCGAGGTCCCCGACGAAGACGACAAGCCCGGTGTGCGTCTCGGCCACCCCCGGGCACAACGCAGCGTCGGCCATGCTTCGATCCTGCACCCGCGCGGCCATCACCGCGAGGGTCTTAAGCCCCGAGCCGGTTGGCCGCGTTTCGGCTTATCGTTGATCACGAAGGGGGTGGGCGATGGGAGCCTCGTCGATCGACTCTGCGACGCTGGCCAGGGTGGTGCAGCTGGCCTGCCGGGCGCCGTCGGTGCACAACAGCCAGCCGTGGCGGATGAGCGCACAGGACAGCGAACTGCGGATGTTCCTGGAACCGCACCGGGTGCCACACGCCACCGACCGGAGCGGCCGAGAAGCCGTGATCAGTTGCGGTGCGCTGCTGGATCACCTGCGGGTGGCCGCCACGGCGGCCGGGTGGAAGGCCCACATCGCCCGCTTTCCCAACCCCAGCGAGCTCGACCACCTGGCCACCGTCGAATTCCGGCGGGCGCAGTTCGTCAGCGACGCCGAACGGGCACGAGCCGACGCGATCCTGCAGCGCCGCACCGACCGGCTGCCGTTCGCGGCCCCGGCCAGCTGGGATTTCCTGGAGCCGGTGCTGCGCGCGACCATCGACACCGAGAAGGCCACTTTGACGGTGCTGCCGGATTCGGCGCGTTCTCAACTTGCGGAAGCCTCCCGGCTGACCGAGGCCATGCGCCGTTACGACAGCTCCTACCAAGCCGAGTTGCATTGGTGGACATCGGCATTCGAAGTATCTGACGGGATTCCCTACAGCGCGTTGGCGTCCGCGTCCGAACGTGGGCGGGTTGAGGTGGCACGAGCGTTTCCGTCCGACTCCCATCCCGACCGCCGCCCGCAGCTGGACCGCGACCACTCGGTGATCGCCGTGCTGTGCACCGACGGCGACGGCCGCCGGGAGGCGCTGGGCTGCGGCGAGGTGCTCTCCGATGTGCTGCTGGAGGCCACCATGGCGGGCCTGGCGACCTGCACACTGACCCACCTGACCGAGTTGGACGCCAGCCGCGCCATCATCCGGGCGCTGGTGGGTGACACCGGTGACCCGCAGGTGCTGATCCGCATCGGACAGGTGCCGGCGTTCGACGCTCAGCCGCCGGCCACGCCGCGTCGGCCGCTGGCCGACGTGTTCGGTGTCGAGCCCTAGAGAGACTGTTCGACACGCTGCTTGAGGCCAATCAGCATGCCGCGGGTCATCACCGCCATCACCGGACCGAAAGCCTCGGCGCCCAGCAATTCACCGCGGGCGCGCAGCGTCGAACGGGTGCGCACCAGAAGCCGGCAGCGGTCTTCCCACGGCGTTGTCAGGTGGAACGACCACACTCCGTCGAGCGGCAGACCGGGCGGCTGCATTCGCAACACAATCGCGTGCCCGTGGATCAACTGGACCACCGGCAGCGCGATGCCATTGCGCAGGCCCATCCAGCCGGGCGGGGCCAGCCGGATCACGTCGCCGACCGCGAGGTCCTGCCACTCCGGATGGATCCGATCGGCGTTGCGGTGCTTAATGCCGACCAGGTTCTCCAGCTTTTCGTAGCTGTACATGCCGGCACGGTCGTGGCCCATCTGCTTCAGCCACGGCCAGACCTGGGAGGAGGGCGCTTCGATCCAGATGCCCTCGGTGGTCTGCGTCGCCGGCTCGGCTACCAGTTCGTCGCCGGGCAACGGCGTCTCGCACTCTTCTTTCGTCGTCCCCCAGTTGCGGTAATAGCGCCGCGCCGCATACAGCGCGGCACTCGTCACAGCACCCCCGGCCATTCGCGCCCACATCCCGACAGTCTTACCCAATGGTGGGCTTGCGCGCAGGCTCCCGGGCTGGACTGCTGACCAACGGCCCTGTCACACCCGCGCGTCGCTACCTACTCTTGAGGTGTGGGTCCCTTGACCGGACCTGCGGCAACGGGGAGGAATCATGACGCGTTCAACGGGCGTGCGCCGACACCAGCCACGCCGGGTCTTCACCAACCGCCGGGAGGCAGGCCAGGTGCTGGCCGGCCTGCTGGGCGCCTACCGCGGCCGGCCGGAGGTGATCGTCCTCGGTTTGGCGCGCGGGGGACTGCCGGTGGCCTTCGAGGTGGCCAAATCCCTGGGGGCACCGCTGGACGCGTTCATCGTCCGGAAACTCGGTGCGCCGGGACACGAGGAGTTCGCGGTCGGCGC
The DNA here is from genome assembly GCA_032117575.1 of Mycolicibacterium sp. Lineage (GTDB taxonomy): Bacteria > Actinomycetota > Actinomycetes > Mycobacteriales > Mycobacteriaceae > Mycobacterium. Next base: position 25,100 of record JAULZA010000025.1, on the reverse strand, counting down.
CCTGGCCAGCGGCGGCCGGGTGGTGGTCAACGACGACATTCTGCGCGGCCTGCGGATCACCCCGGATCAGTTGCGCGAGGTCGCCGAGCGGGAAGCCCGAGAACTCATCCGCCGTGAGGCGGCCTACCGGGGTGATCGCCCGCCGCTGGACGTCACCGGCAAGACGGTGATCCTGGTCGACGACGGGCTGGCCACCGGGTCGTCGATGATGGCGGCGGTGCAGGCGCTGCGCGACGCGCAACCGGCCGAGATCGTCGTCGCCGTCCCGGCCGCGCCGGAGTCCACCTGCCGCGAGTTCGCCGGCATCGTCGACGACATGGTGTGCGCGTCGATGCCGACGCCGTTCCTGGCGGTGGGCGAGTCGTTCTGGGACTTCACCCAGGTGACCGACGAAGAAGTGCGCGCCCTTCTCGCCACCCCGACCACCGGCGCACCGGCGGCTCCGGAGGCGCCGACACCGGCGGAACTGGTAGCCGCCGTCGCGGTCGACGCGCCGGGCGGGGTGCCGCCGCGCGACGTGCTGGAAGCGCTGATCGGTGACGCGCGGGTGGTGCTGATCGGCGAGAGTTCGCATGGCACCCACGAGTTCTACGAGGCCCGCGCCGAGATCACCAAGTGGCTGATCGAGAACAAGGGCTTCAACGCCGTTGCCGCCGAGGCGGATTGGCCGGACGCCTACCGGGTCAACCGCTACGTGCGCGGGCTGGGCCAGGACGCGGAACAAGACGACTCTGCCGAGGAGGCGCTGCGCGGGTTCGAACGGTTCCCGGCCTGGATGTGGCGCAACACCGTGGTCCGCGACTTCGTCGGCTGGCTGCGCTGGCATAACGGGAGATGCGCGGCGGGCGGCCGGCGCCAGGCCGGGTTCTATGGACTTGACCTCTACAGCCTGCACCGCTCGATGCAAGAGGTGATCGGCTACCTCGACTCCGTCGACCCGAAGGCCGCCGCCCGGGCCCGCGCCCGGTACGCCTGCTTCGACCACTCCGCGGGCAACGACGGGCAAGCGTACGGCTACGCCGCGGCGTTCGGGGCGGGGCCGAAGTGTGAACGTCAGGCCATCGAACAACTCCTCGAATTGCAGCGCACTGCAACCGAATTCCTGAGCAAGGACGGAGCGCTGGCTGAGGACGAGTTGTTCTACGCTCAGCAGAACGCCGCGACGGTGCGCAACGCCGAGGCCTACTACCGCGGCATGTTCGCCGGCCGGGTGACGTCGTGGAATATGCGCGACAAGCACATGGCCCAGACCTTGAGCGCACTGATCGCCCACCTGGACCGGGCCGGCGGTCCCGAACCGGCGCGGATCGTGGTGTGGGCGCACAACTCTCACGTCGGCGATGCGCGCGCCACCGAGGTGTCGGAGGACGGCCAGCTGACCATCGGGCAGCTGGCCCGCGAACAGTACGGCCAGGACTGCCGGCTGATCGGGTTCTCCACCTATTCCGGCACGGTGACCGCGGCCAGCGACTGGGGCGGGGTCGCCGAACGCAAGACGGTGCGCCCGGCGCTGCCGGGCAGCATCGAGGAACTTCTGCACGAGACCGGAAAAGGAAACTTCCTGGTGGAGATGCACGCCGGGTCGCCGGCGGCCGCGGCGCTGGAAGTGGTGCGGCTGGGCCGCGCCATCGGGGTGATCTATCTGCCGCAAACCGAGCGGCAGAGCCACTACTTCCACGTCCGGCCGTCGGATCAATTCGACGCGATGATCCACATCGACAGCACCCGGGCGCTGGAACCGCTGGAGCCGAACAGCGTGTGGATCGCGGGGCAGAATCCGGAGACCTACCCGAGCGGTCTGTGAGAGTGTCGGGCGTGCGCACCACCGACATCGTCACGCTGTGCATGAATCCGGCCCTGGACATCACCACCAGCACCGCGGTGGTTCGTCCCACCGAGAAACTGCGCTGCGCGGGCGTGCGCTACAACCCCGGTGGCGGCGGGATCAACGTCGCCCATGTGGCAGAGGTGCTGGGTGCCTCATCGATGGCAGTGTTCCCGGCCGGTGGACCCGCGGGCGAGCTGGTCCACAGACTGCTGGTCGCCGAAGGTCTTGCCCTTCATCGGGTTTCGATCGGTGGCTCGACCCGGGAAAGCTTCACCGTCAACGAGACCAGCACATCGGGGCAGTATCGCTTCGTGCTGCCCGGACCGGAGCTGACGGTCGCCGAGCAGGCGGAATGTCTGCTGCAGTTGCGGCGGGCGGCCGAGTCGGCGACGTTCGTGGTGGCCAGCGGAAGCCTGCCGCCCGGGGTTCCGGAGGACTTCTATCAACGGGTGGCCACCGCCTGTTCGGAGCTGGGCGTGAAATTCTTTTTGGACACGTCCGGCGGGGGCCTAACGCATGTCGACTCCGGCGTGTTCCTGCTCAAACCGAGTGTGCGGGAACTGCGTGAGTGTCTGGGCCTGGAACTGCGCAGCGAGGCCGAGCAGTTGGCCGCCGCACGGGAACTGGTGGCCCGCGGTGTGGCCGAGTGCGTGCTGGTGTCGCTCGGATCGCAGGGGGCGCTGCTGGTCACCGCCGAAGAGGCGCACCGGTTCGCCCAAGTCGATGTTCCGCCGGGCAGCGGCGTGGGCGCCGGCGATGCGATGGTCGCCGGTGTCGCGGTGGGGCTGACTCGCGGCTGGCCGCTGACGGAGGCGGTTCGCCTGGGCGTGGCCGCCGGGGCGGCAATGCTGCTCACGCCGGGCTCGGCACCGTGCACCCGGGAGGACGCCGAGCGCCTCTTCGCACAGACCGCGCCCCCGGTGACCGTCCGCTGACGGCACAATGACCCCACGACCGTCCGCTGACGGCACAATGACCCCACGACCGTCCGCTGACGGCACAATGACCCCACGACCGTCCGCTGACGGCACATGACCCCACGACCGTCCGCTGACGGCACATGACCCCACGACCGTCCGCTGACGGCACAATGACCCCACGACCGTCCGCTGACGGCACAATGACCCCATGACCCACCCGTTCACCGCACCCGCGATCGTCGTCGGCGTCGACGGGTCGCGCGCCGGGATTCATGCCGCGCTGTGGGCGGTGGACGAGGCCGTCGGCCGCGAACTGCCGCTGCGCCTGGTGGCCGCGGCCGAGCATGGCGATTCCGGACATGCCCAGGAGATCGTCGCGGCCGCCGCCGAAGCGGTGCGGGCCACCGGCCGGCCGGTGTCCGTCGACACCGAGGTGGTGCTGGCCGGACCGACGCCGGCCCTGGTGGAGGCGTCCCGAAATGCGGTGATGCTGTGTGTCGGCGACGTGGGTCTGCGGCACTTCGACCCCACCCGGGTCGGGTCCACGGCTGCCGCTTTGGTGGCCTCGGCGCACTGTCCGGTGGCGGTGGTACGCGGCGGCCGGCAGCCGGGAGTCTCCGCAGCGGGCTGGGTGGTGACCGAACTCGACCAGACTCCTGACTCCGCCGCGGTGCTGCAATACGCCGTCGACGAGGCCCGAATGCGCCGGGTGCCGCTGCGGGTGGTGGGCACCTGGCAGTCCGATGGACACGACCCGCAGGCGCTGGCGCAGTCCGGAAAGCTGGTCAGCGTGCAGCTGGACCGCCGCCTTGAACAGTGGAGACGCCGCTACCCCGACCTGGATGTGCTGCCGATCGCTGTCCACGGCAGCGGCCTGGGCTACCTGGCCGACAACTCCGCGGCCATCCAGCTGGTGGTGGTCGGGGCCCGCAATACCGCCGCGGTCGGCGAACTGCTGGGGCCTGCGGGGCTGTCCGCGCTGCACGACACCGACTGCTCGGTCTTGGTGGTGGATGCCCAACGGCTCCTCTGAACGACGGGTCGGCGGTTATCGTGGCAGGCATGGTCAAGGTCTTCCTCGTCGATGACCACGAGGTGGTTCGCCGCGGTCTGATCGACCTGCTGGGCGCCGACCCGGAACTCGACGTGATCGGCGAAGCCGGAACCGTAGCGCAGGCGATGTCGCAGATTCCGGCGCTGCAACCCGATGTCGCGGTTCTCGACGTCCGACTTCCAGACGGCAACGGCATCGAACTATGCCGCGATCTGCTGTCGAAGATGTCGAACCTGCGTTGCCTGATGCTGACTTCGTTCACCTCCGACGAGGCCATGCTCGACGCCATTCTGGCCGGGGCCAGCGGATACGTGGTTAAAGACATCAAGGGCATGGAGCTGGCCCAGGCGATCAAGGACGTCGGCGCGGGCCGTTCCCTGCTCGACAACCGTGCCGCTGCCGCACTGATGTCTAAACTGCGCGGCGCGGCCGAAGCGGCCGACCCACTGTCCGGGCTCACCGAGCAGGAGCGGGTGCTGCTCGACCTCCTCGGTGAGGGACTGACCAACAAGCAGATCGCCGCCCGGATGTTCCTGGCCGAGAAGACGGTGAAGAACTACGTATCCAGACTGTTGGCCAAGCTGGGCATGGAGCGGCGCACTCAGGCTGCCGTCTTCGTGTCCAAACTTGATCACCACCGCCGCCGGGAGAATTGATGCCCAACCGGGGCTTCGGGGCAGATCAGTCAGCGCGGCTGCGCGGGACCCTGTCTCAGCTGCGGCTGCGCGAGTTGCTCATCGAAGTCCAAGACCGGGTGGAGCAAGCCGTCAAGGGCCGGGACCGGCTGGATGGTCTGGTCGAAGCCATGCTGGTTGTGACCTCCGGACTGGACCTGGACACCACACTGAAGACCATCGTGAAATCGGCGACCAAACTCGTCGACGCCCGCTACGGCGCCCTGGGCATCCGCGGCGAAGGGCATCAGATCGTCGACTTCGTCCTGGAGGGCATGGGCGAGGCAGACTTCGAAGTGATCGGGCGCGCCCCCCAGGGCATCGGAGTGCTGGGCGTCTTGCTCGACGACCCCAAGTCGATCCGCCTCGATGAGATCAGCAATCACCCCGCTTCGGTGGGCTTTCCACCGAACCACCCGCCGATGCACACCTTCCTCGGGGTGCCGGTCCGCATCCGCGACGAGATCTACGGCAACCTGTATCTGACCGAGAAGGCCAACGGCGAGCCGTTCACCGACGACGACGAGGTCCTGGTCGAGGCCTTGGCCGCGGCGGCCGGAATCGCGATCGACAACGCCCGGCTCTACCGGCAAGCCCAGAGCCGCCGGGCGTGGATCGAGTCAACCCGCGATGTCGCGACCCAGCTCCTCGCCGGCGATGAGCCGACCGATGTCCTGCGCCGGGTGGCGGTGGAAGTGCTGACACTCGCTGAGGCGGACGGCGCGTTCGTGGCGGTGTCCTCCGATACCGAGCTTGGGTCGGACGGCGTCGATGAACTGATGGTGGTGGAGGCGGTTGGCGCGGCGCGCATACCCGCGACCGGTCCGGTGATCAACGTCGCGAACAGCGTCCTCGGCCAAGTCTTCACCGACATGACTCCGCGCCGCCTGCCCTCGGTCGAGGAGAGCGGCCCGGTGCAACAGATGATGGACGACGTCGGCGCGGCCATGGTGGTGCCGCTGCACACCGAACTCGGCGGCGTTGTTGTGGTGCTGCGCCGTCGCGGCGCGTTGACCTTCTCGCAGGAGCAACTGGAAACGATGGTCGCCTTCGCCGATCAGGTGGCGATGGCCTGGCAACTGGCGAGCAGCCAGCGGCGGATGCACGAACTCGACGTGCTCTCGGAACGCGACCGTATCGCCCGCGACTTGCACGACCACGTCATTCAGCGGCTGTTCGCCGTCGGCCTGTCGCTACAGGGGGCCATCCCCCGGGCCCGCGTACCCGATGTTCAGCAGCGGCTCGCCGACACCGTGGACGAGTTGCAGGCCGTCATCCAAGAGATCCGCAGCACGATCTTCGACCTGCACGGCGGCTCGGCGGGCAGCACCCGGCTGCGTCAGCGAATCGAGGAGGCGGTGGGCGCTTTCAGCGGCCAGGATCTGCGGACCAGCGTGCATTTTGTCGGTCCGTTGTCGGTGGTGGACCCGACGCTGGCGGACCACGCCGAAGCGGTGGTACTCGAAGCCGTCAGCAATGCGGTGCGGCACGGCGGCGCACACAGCCTGACGGTGAACGTGCGGGTCGACGACGACCTGAGCCTGGAGGTGACCGACGACGGTTGCGGTATGCCAGCCGACGTCACGGCCAGTGGTTTGCACAATCTGCGGGCCCGGGCCGACGAGGTCGATGGGCAGCTGGTGATCGAGGACGCTCCCGGCGGCGGTACGACGGTGCGCTGGTCAGCGCCGCTACCGTAACTGGTTGTCCCCAGTTCCTGATTCATCCACCGCCGCAACGGTTCTGGTGGCTGGGTGATGCTGGCCCGCGGTAGTGTTCGAACATGTTTTCGACTCCGGTGGCTGAGGTGTTCGCCGCGCTGGATGCCGCCGTCGCGGGCGTGGCCGCGTTGGAGTGGGACGGCATGGGGATGCGGGAACGGCTTGAGGCGTTAGACCGGTTGGAGGCGGTGCGCCGTCGGGCGGCGGCGTGTTCCTTGGACGTGGTGGGGTCGGTGCAGCGCTGCGGCGCTGCGGAGCTGGGCGGGGCGACGGCCAAAGTGATCGCCGATGTCATCCGGATCAGCCCGGCTGAGGCCCGCCGAAGGCTGCGCGATGCCGCCCAGTTACAGCCGCGCACCACACTGACCGGTGCGGTGCTGGCGCCGTCGCTGCCCGCCACCGCCAAGGCCTGGGATGGCGGGCTGCTCGACGGGGAGCATCTGCGGGCCATTCAGAGATTCATCCGCGACCTTCCGGCCGACATCCACCCGGTCGAGGTGGCCAAAGCCGAGGCGTTCCTGGCCGAGAAAGCTGCGGAGTTGCGGCCCGATCAGCTAGAGGTGCTCGCCGAGCGGGTGGCCGGCCTCCTGAATCCCGATGGCCGGTTCTGCGACGAGTACCGGGCGGCGCAGCGCGGGTTCGGGTGGTGCGGGCGGCAGCGCCCGGACGGGATGAGCGTCGGGCGGCTGATCGCCACCCCGGAGCTGCGGGCGATGCTGGACGCCTGGCTGGCCAAGTTCGCCGCCCCCGGGATGTGCAACCCCGACGACCAAACACCGGTCGCCACCGGTGAGCCCAACCAAGTCGCCGTCGACGCCGATCGCCGCCAGCACCCGCAGCGCCAACACGACGCGCTGGCCGCGCTGGTGCGCGGCCAACTCGGCGACCCCACGCTCGGGCAGCACAACGGGTTACCGGTCACCGTGATCGCCTCAGCCACCGTCGAACAACTCAGCACCGGCACCGGCCACGCGGTCACCGCCGGGGGAACCCTGCTGCCGATGCGCGATGTCATCCGGATGGCCGCCCACGCCTGGCACTACCTGGCCGTGTTCGACACCCATTCCCAGCGCCCGATCTATCTCGGGCGGACCAAGCGCATCGCCTCGGCCGACCAACGCATCGTCCTGCACGCCACAGACCGCGGCTGCACCGCCCCGGGCTGCGACATGCCCGGCTACCTGTGCCAAACCCACCACGTCGACGACTGGGCCGACGGCGGGCGCACCGACATCGACCGATTGACCTTCGCCTGCGGCCCCCACCACCGCCTCATCACACCCGGCGGCTGGACAACCCGAAAACGCACAGACGGCACCACCGAATGGCTACCCCCACCCCAACTACCGCTACAAGGCGGCACCAACACCTACCACCACCCGGAACGACTGATCCCCGACGGCGGGGGACTCGCCGCAGAGTAGCCAATGCTGTCGGTGCCCCCGGAGTAACCTCGGCCCACGGAGGCGGGGACTGTGCGACGAATCAGACGGGCGCTGGCTGGGGCGGTATGCGCAGTGCTGCTGCTTGCCCCGGTATCCGCCGCTGACCCCGGCACCCTCGCCACGCTCGACTCGCTGGCGGTAAAGGGCCGCGCACCCAAGACCGGCTATGAGCGCAGCCTCTTCGGCGACGCCTGGACCGACGATGTCACTGTCGCCGAAGGGCGCAACGGCTGCGACACGCGCAACGACATCTTGCGCCGCGATCTGTTGCAGGTGGTGTTCAAGCCCGGCTCGAACGGATGCGCAGTGCTCAGCGGAATCCTCAACGATCCCTACACCGGAACCAGCATCGAATTCCGCAGGGGCCCAGGCAGTTCCGCGGAAGTGCAGGTCGACCATATGGTCTCGCTGTCGGACGCCTGGCAGACCGGGGCCCAGGAGTGGGACGAGTGGACCCGGCGCAACTTCGCTAATGACCCACGCAACCTGCAGGCCACCCTCGGCTGGGTGAACCAGCAGAAGGGCGACGGCGACGCCGCCACGTGGCTACCACCCAACAACGCCTACCGCTGTACCTTCGTGAGCCGCATCGTCGCCGTCAAGGCCGCTTACCGGCTATGGGTTACCCCTGCCGAACGGGATGCGATCGCCCGCGTGCTGGCGGACTGCGGCCCCTAGACCGGGGTGACCGCCAGCGGCGCCAAGCCGGTCTGCATCAGCACGACGTTGTAGTTGCTCCAGATCGACATGTTCCAGTAAAGGTTGCTGTCGTCGGGGTCGCCGCTGGAATCGGTGAGCTGGCCGGTGCCTGACAGCGGGTGGATCATCGGCGCGTAGAGGCCCGGGTACTGGCCCGACGTGGCGATGGTTATCGGGTCCGACCACGGCCCCTCGGGGCTGTCGGCGGTACGCAGGATGACGTTGTTGGCGCCGTTTCCGTAGAGCACCACGTACTTGTCGAGGTACTCGTTGTACTGCACGCTCATCTCGCTGACGTTGCCGCCGGTCTTGGCGCCGGTGAACCCGGCCATGATGCCGCCGAAGAAGTTCGGGTTGTTGGCGATGTCGATGGCCCAGCCGAACAGGCCGGGGGACTTGTCCGAGTCGCCGATGACGGCCTCGGCGCGGGCGGCGCTGCCGACCCACCGCTCTCCGTTCCAGTACTCGTACTTGCGCATCACGGTCACCGAGTCCTCCGGAACGCGGGACAGGTACGCCGACCCGGCGCGGCCGGCCGGGGTGCCGAAGGCGTAGACGTAGCGTGGTTCACCCGCGACGACCTTGCTCTCCGGCTGCAGCACGTAGGCCATCTGCTGGAAGTTCTGGTCGCCGGCCTGGTACGGCGCCCAGGTGCGGAAGAACGCGGCCGGGCGAATGGTGTTGGTCTGCAGTTCCCACTTGTCGGTAGCCGGGTTGTACTGCGAGATGGCCGAGTAGTTGGTGGTCCAGCGGCCGGGAGTGTCCCACGACTTCACCGACATGTAATTGACGTAGTTGTTGTTGTTCGCGTAGATACCCGACGTCGGGATGTTGGTGACCTCGGAACCGATGATGAACACCTGGTTCCGCGCCGCCGGGATGAACTGGTAGGCCGGACCCGTCCGGATCAGGGTCAGCCCGTCGCTGAGGTTGGTGTCATCGCTGAGCAGCAGCACATTGGAACGCCAGTCACCTGTCATGTTGGGCGCGGAGAAAGTGTCGCCGAAGGCCAGCTGCGTCTTGCCGTTGATCCCGTTGAACCACATGATGCCCAGGTCGGTGCCGTAGATGTTGGCCCACTGGGTGTTGTTGGTCTGCGGCCATGTCAAGCCCGGGAAAGCGGTGTTGCGTTGCCCGGTGACCCAGCCGAGCGGGGTCGACGGCAGTGTGCTTGGAGTGGTCACCAGCGCGGTGGTGGTGGCGCTGGGCTGTGCGCTGAATGCGGCGGCGGTCCGCACTCCGGCGCGGCCGGGATCGCGGCGGGTCCACCCCAGCAGCGCCCATAGCGCCGGGGAGTCCAGCGGGACACCGGGAGTGGTGCTGCCGGCCAGCGGTGCCAGGCCCACCGCCGACAGCAGGCGGTTCGCCAGGGTCTGTACGGCGACCGCCGGGGCGGTCACCGGGATCGACGGCACCGTGGCGATGAGAGCCGGCAGGGTGACCGGCGCGGCCGGCGCGGGCACCGACGTCAGCACCGAGGTGGCCACGGCAGGCAGGGTGGCGACCGTCGCGACCGGGGCAGGTACGGCAGCCGCCGCGGCGGCTCCGGTACCTGAGGGTACGTCAAACACCGGGGCCTTCCGCGAAAGCACCTGCGGCTGGGGTGGATTCACCGGAGCTGGGGCGACGGCAACCGGCTCGGGCGAGCTGGGCGGCGCGTCGTTTCGGACGGCGACCGCGGGCGGATCGGCGATGTCGGTGATCGGTGCCCTGCGGGATGCGGTGTCGATCGACGCGGGGAGGCTGTCCGCGGCCGCAGGTTCCGCATCGGCGACGCTGGGCTGGCCGCGCCGCGCTGCTGAGGGCCCCCGGCTGGTCCGACGTGCCGGCCCCTCGGACGCCGACTCCTGTCCCGTTGACGCCTGGCTCGTCGAGCCGGTGTCGGTGTCAGAGGTATCCGCCCACGCCACACCGGTTCCGGTTGCCATGGCGGCACCGATACCCAATGCGACGGCCAAGGCGCCGAGCCGGCCGATGTGCGCGCCGGCGCCGCCCGAAGAACGCTGACCAGAATTCATCGACACACTCCTGTATCTGACCGCGGGTCGCCGCGCTGGCAAAGATGAGCCGGGGCGGCCCGGTAACGGGCACCCCGCACTGTACTCACTGGGGCCGCGGAAATTCCAGAGGCGCGACGACGCCGGGACGGCGCTCGATCAATGCCCGGCAAGGAGTTCCGCCATCTTGGCGATGACACCCTGCAAGGCCTTGAACGGCCGGATCATCACCTTCACCGAGGTGATCTTGCCGTCGTCATTCCAGTGGATCATGTCGATGCCCTCGACGGAGAGGCCGTCGATCACGGCGGCGAACTCAAGTACCGCCGACTTCTCGCCGAACCACATGTTGACGTAGTGAAATCCGGTGCCGGAGAACATGTGTTCGGCCGCCCGCAGGTAAGCCGCGGCCAGGGCGCGTCCGCGCTGCGGGCTGAACACCGCGGGGGAGTAGAACACCGCGTCCTCGGCGAGCATGTCGTCAAGATGGCCGGTCCGCCCCTTTTCGATGACGTCCAGCCAGCGCTCGATCACCGGCGGGGTGCTCACCGCACTCACCAGGACCACAGCGACATGTCGCCGGGTGGGTAGTTCATGCAGATGTCGGTGGTGTTGGCGGCCACGCCCTTGTTGTTGAACCACAGCTTGGCGTGGTTGGGCCACTGGAACGCCAGCGGGTCGGAGAAGAAGCTGGTGGCCAGCACCTCCGACCACGCCCGCCGGTCAGCCGGGGTCTTGGCGAAGAAACCATGGATGTAGTCCTGCGCCGCGCGCTGAACATCGGCCGGCTTGTTGTTGTAGTCGATCATGTAGCGCTCGTAGTAGACCGGCTCGACGTCGCGGGCCGCGGCCATGATCTGCTCGGCGTCGCAGGTGGTGAACAGCATCCGGCGGGGGATCGGGTAGTCGTCGGTGGCGTCGGCGGCTGAGGTGGGCGAGGCCAGCAGGGCGGCGGACGTCAGAACCGCCAGCCCGGGGAGAATCCGCATACCCGCCATCATGAGCCTCCTCGGCCGGTGAGTGCCATTTCGTCGTTCGCTGCCGGCCGGTCCGGGGACGGCCACGGCACGGGCACCGGCCGCTGGCGTACCACCTGCGGCCACCAGAACCAGCGCCCCAGCAGCGCGGCGATGGAGGGTGTCATGAAAGACCGGATGACCAGTGTGTCGAACAGCAGGCCCAGCGCGATGGTGCTGCCGATTTGTCCGGCCACCCGCAGTTCGCTGACCAGCATGGAGGCCATCGTGAATGCGAACACCAGACCGGCGGAGGTCACCACGGCGCCGGTGCCTGCCATCGAGCGGATGATGCCGGTGTTGATGCCGGCGTGGATCTCTTCTTTGAACCGCGACACCAGCAGCAGGTTGTAGTCCGAGCCGACGGCCAACAGGATGATGACCGACATCGCCAGCACCATCCAGTGCAGGGGTTGCCCGAAGATGTGCTGCCAGATGAGCACCGACAGGCCGAAGGATGTGCCGAGCGAGAGGGCGACGGTGCCAACGATCACCGCGGCGGCCACCACGCTTCGAGTCAGAATCAGCATGATGATGAAAATCAGACACAGCGAGGACAGCCCCGCGATCAGCAGGTCGAAGTTGGCGCCTTCCTGCATGTCCTTGTACGCCGACGCGGTGCCGCCCAGGTACACCTTGGAACCCTCCAGCGGGGTTCCCTTGATCGACTCGAACGCGGTGTTCTTGATCTTGTCGACAAGCGCGAGACCTTCCGGGGTGGCGGGGTCGTTCTCGTGAGAGATGATGAACCGCACCGACTTTCCGTCCGGTGAGATGAACATCTTCATGCCCCGCTTGAACTCTTCGTTCTCGAAGACCTCCGGCGGCAGGTAGAACGAGTCGTCGTTCTTGGAGGCGTCGAACGCCTTGCCCATGGCATTGGCGTTGTCCTGCATGGCCGCCATCTGGTCCTGCAGGCCGCCCATCGTGGACTGCATCGTCAGCATGGTGGTCCGCATGGTCTTCATGTTCTCGATCATCGGCGGCATGATCGTGAGCATCTGCGGCATCAGCTCGTCGAGCCGGTTCATGTCGACCACCATCGCGCCGAGGTCGTCACTGAGCTTGTCGACGCCGTCCAGGGTGTCGAACACCGACCGCATCGCCCAGCAGACCGGGATGTCGAAACAGTGTGGCTCCCAGTAGAAGTAGTTGCGGATCGGCCGGAAGAAATCGTCGAAATTGGCGATGTGGTCGCGCAATTCCATGGTGGTGGCGACCATTTCCTTGGTCTTGCCGACCATGTCGTGGGTGACGCCGGTGAGCTGCTGCATCAGCCCATACATGCGTTCCATGGTGTCGACGGTCACCTGCATCTCGTCGCCCATCTTCAGCATGTCCTTCATGCGGTCCTGCATATAGGACATGTTCAGCTGCTGGGTGGCGCCGGACATGCTGATGATGAACGGAATCGAGGTGTGCTCGATGGGGGTGCCCTGCGGCCGGGTGATGGCCTGCACCCGGCCGACCCCGGGGACGCGGAAGATGTTCTTGGCCACCTTGTCGATCACCAGCATGTCCGCGGGATTGCGCAGATCCTGGTCGGTCTCGATCATCAGCATCTCGGGGTTCATCCGGGCCTGCGGGAAATGCCGGTCGGCGGCGGCGAATCCCTGGTTGGCCGGAAGATCCGGCGGCATGTACTCGCGGTCGTTGTAGTTGTTGACGAAGGACGGCAGCGCCAGCAGTCCCACCATCGTTAGTGCGATGGACGCGACCAGGATGGGGCCCGGCCAGCGGACGACGGCCGTCCCGACCCGCCGCCAGCCTGCGGTCTTCATCTTCCGCTTGGGGTCGAACAGGCCGAAGTGGCTGCCGATGGTCAGGATCGCCGGGGCCATGGTCAACGCGGCCACTACGGCGACCAGCATGCCGATCGCCAGCGGGACACCGAGGCTCTGGAAATACGGCAGCCGGGTGAAGTGCAGGCAGAACGTCGCGCCGGCGATGGTCAGGCCGGAGCCGAGGATCACGTGCGCGGTGCCGTGATACATGGTGTAGAAGGCGGTTTCGCGATCTTCGCCGTCCAGCCGCGCTTCGTGGTAGCGGCCCATGATGAAAATGACGTAGTCGGTGGCCGCCGCGATCCCCATCGTCGTCAGCAGGTTGACCGCGAACGTCGACAGCCCGATCAGGTCGTGGTAGCCGAGCAGCGCGACGATGCCGCGGGCGGCGGCGACTTGAATACCGACCATCATCAGAACCAGGACCACGGTGACGATGGACCGGTACACCAGCAGCAACATGACCAGGATGACGACGAGGGTGACCGCCGTGATCTTGTGCACGCCCCGATCGCCCGCCTGCTGCTGATCGGCCATCATGGCGCCGGGGCCGGTGACGAAGACCTGCAGCCCGGGCGGTGGGTCGGACTGGGCGACGATGTCGCGAACGGCCTGCACCGATTCGTTGGCCAGGGTCTCGCCCTGGTTGCCGGCCAGGTAGATCTGCACGTAGGCGGCTTTGCCGTCGGCGCTCTGTGCGCCGGTGGCGGTCAGCGGGTCGCCCCAGAAATCCTGGACGTTCTGGACGTGTCTGGTGTCGGCCCGCAGCGTGGCGATCAGACCGTCGTAGTAGTCGTGGGCCTCGTCGCCGAGCGGGGCCTCGCTCTCCAGGACGATCATCGCCGAGGAGTCGGAATCGAACTCCTGGAAGTTCTGCCCGATCCGTTTCATCGCCTGCAGCGACGGTGCGTCGGTGGGCGCCAGGGACACCGAATGCATCTGCCCGACAACTTCCAGCTGCGGAAGCTTGACGTTGAGCAGCACAACCAGCGCCAGCCAGAACAGCAGAATCGGCACCGAGAACAGCCGCACGAAACGCGGAATCGCCGGATGCGCCCCCAGGTGACGGTTGGCGGCGTTGTTCTCGGAGACCGGAATGATGACGGCCGGGGGCGCGCTCTTGCGTCTCCGCAGCTTCACCATGGGATTCCCCGCCACCGTCGAGCTAACACCGGTGAAGAGATTAGCTCATGTAACAGTTCGGCCTACACTTCGAAACCATGACCACTTTGGGACGCGCCCTGGCGGTGGCAGCGACCGCTGTGGCCGTGATGGCCGGGGCAGCACCTGCTCACGCGGATCCGGACATCGACTTCGCCAACCAGTTGCACCGATTCGGCATCTACGGCCAGCGCGACTACAACGCCTGGCTGGGCAAGATCACCTGCAAGCGGATGGCCCGCGGGGTGGACGGCGACGCCTACGCCTCGATGGCGTTCATCACCAAGAACCTGGCCCGCGGCACCACCCAGGAGCAGGTGGCCCAGTTCCTCGGCGCGGCGGTGGGCACGTACTGCCCCGATATGGCCGGGGCGCTGCGCGGTGCCGCTGAGGGCTGACCGGCAGCCAGGCCCGACGAACCCCTGTGACCAGCGCAATCGTGCCGCTCGGCTATGTCATACGCCGACCCTTTCGCCGGGCTGCGAACATTACGCGTGAGTGACCATCGGGGGTCTCGACAGGCGTCGGACCGTAGCGTCGACTTGAATGAGTTCAGCAGGGGGAGCGGCATGTCCCGGGGAACAGGAGTATTCATTGCGTGCGGTTGACGCCACGTCGCCAGGCGGCGGCGGGACGAACTCGACGGGCCTGGCGGTTGATCCGCCCGGACCTGAGTTCGAGATATGGCGAAGTGGCGTTCGGCGCACGGCGCTTGATTCGGTGGCGGACTTCGTCGATACCCGATGTCTGCCGCAGTTGCGCCGAACCGGGGTCGACATCGCCGCCGACGTGCTGGTCGAGTTCCTCGAGGGCGGCAAGTGTCTGCGATCGACGTTCATGTACCTGGGCTGGCTGTGCGGGGCGGAATCCGACCCCAATACCAACGCCGCGGCGTTGCGGGCTGCGTCCGGGCTTGACCTCCTGCACGCGTTCGCGCTGCTGCAGGACGATGTCATGGACGACTCCCCGCTGCGCCGGGGCCGCCCGGCCGCCCACATGCGGTTCGCGCAGTGGCACCGCGACCGCGGGCTGTCCGGTTCATCGGAGCGCTTCGGCGCGGCCCAGGCGATCCTGCTCTCCGACCTCTGCCTGGTGTGGGCCGAACAGATGATGCGCGAGAGCGGCATGCCGGCCGAAGCGCTGGCGCTGGCTTGGCCGCACTACGACGACATGCGGATCGAACTGGCCGTCGGCCAGTGCGCCGATGTGGCCAACGACGCCGGCGCCCTGCCCGACCTGGAGACCGTGCTCGACGTGGCCCGTCGAAAGTCGGGCAACTACACGGTGCGCCGGCCACTGGAGATCGGCGCCGCGATGGCCGGCTGCGAGCACCTGCTCGATGCTCTCGGCGGCTACGGCAGAGCGGTCGGCGAGGCTTTCCAGATGCGCGACGACCTCCTTGGCGTGTTCGGCTCGCCGTCGCTCACCGGCAAGCCCGCCGGCGGGGACCTCGCCGAGCGCAAGGCGACCAGTGTGGTGGTAGCGGCGCATCGGATGGCCGGCGCATCCCTGCGCCGGCAGTTCGCCGAGTTGATGAACGCCCAGGAACTCGACGACGCCGACATCGCCCATTGGCGCACCCTGATCGTCGCCACCGGGGCGCCTGCTTGGATCGAGGAACTGATCGCCGAGCGGGTGGCCGCCGCCGTCGATCACATCAGCGATGGCCGTATCGACGACTGGGCGCAGTCCGCGCTGGCCGGTATGGCCGCCGCGTGCACCGATCGACTCACCTGAGCATCACTTTCAAAGGAGAACCCATGCGTACTGTTCCCGGAGCCACCGACCACGTCGTCGTCGTCGGTGCGGGGCTGGCGGGTCTCTCCACCGCCATGCAGCTGGCCGGTCAGGGGCGGTCGGTGACCGTCGTCGAACGGTACGACTTCCCCGGCGGGCGGGTGGGGCAGGCCGACATCCGCGGCTACCGGATCGACACCGGGGCCACTGTGCTGACCATGCCCGACATCATCGAGGAGGCGTTCGACGCCGTCGGGGCCTCGATGGCGGACTACCTGGAGCTGATCAAGCTCGACCCGGCCTACCGCGCTTCCTTCGCCGACGGCAGCCACCTTGACGTGCATACCGATGCCGAAGCCATGGCCGAGGCCATCCGGCAGTTCGCCGGACCCGACCAGGCCGCCGGCTACCTGCGGCTGCGGGAGTGGCTGACCGAGCTCTACACCCTGGAGATCGAGGGTTTCATCGGCGCCAACTTCTCGTCTCCGCTGTCGCTGCTCACTCCCAAGCTGGCGCGGCTGGCGGCGATCGGCGGCTTCCGCGGCTGGGAGAAAATGGTCAGCCGGTTCATCAGCGACGAGCGGGTGCAGCGGATCTTCACCTTCCAGGCGCTCTACGCCGGTGTGCCGCCGCAGCATGCGCTGGCCGCCTACGCGGTGATCGCGTACATGGACACCGTGGCCGGGGTGTACTTCCCCCGGGGCGGCATGCGGGCGCTGCCCGAGGCGATGGCCGCCGCGGCCGCCGACGCCGGCGTGACGTTCCGCTATGGCACCAGCGTGTCCAAGCTGGAGCAGTCGGGCTCGCGGGTGACCGCCGTGTGCACCGATTCCGGTGACCGGATCGCTTGCGATGCAGTGGTTCTCACCACTGAGCTGCCGTTGACCTACCAGCTGCTGGGTCGCACCCCGCGGCGTCCGATCAAGATGCGCCCCGCCCCGTCGGCGGTGGTCATGCACGTCGGCGTGCCGTCGGTCGGCTCGGCGCTGCAGCACCACAACATCAGCTTCGGCGGGAAATGGTCGCAGACGTTTGACGAGATCATCCGCGACGGCGTCTTGATGAGCGATCCCTCGCTGTTGGTGACCATGCCCACCGCCGGTGATCCCACCCTCGCCCCGCCTGGACGGGACCTGCTCTATGTGCTGGCTCCGTGCCCGAATCTCGAAGTGGGCAAGATCAACTGGTCAGCCGAGGGCGACACCTATGCGCGTGAGATGCTGGCGACCGCCGCGCAGCGCTTGCTGCCTGGACTGGAGCACGACGCCGACATCCTCGACGTCGTCACCCCGGCGGACTGGGCCCGGCAGGGGATGACCGCCGGTACGCCGTTCGCGTTGGCGCACACGTTTTCGCAGACCGGTCCGTTCCGGCCGGCGAACCTGGTCCGCGGGGTGGACAACGCGGTTCTGGCAGGTGGATCGACGGTGCCCGGCGTCGGCGTGCCAACTGCGCTGCTGTCAGGCAGGCTGGCAGCAGAGCGCGTCACCGGAACAATCGAGAAGTCGCCGCGGCGCACGACGATCACTACAGGGGCCAAGGCATGATCCACACCGAGTTACACGCCGCCGGAATCTCCAACGAACGGCTGCGCGAGTCCTACCGCTACTGCCGTCGGCTCAACGCTGAGCACGGTCGCACCTACTTCCTGGCCACCCGGCTGCTGACACCGTCGCAGCGTCCGGCGGTGCATGCGCTCTACGGTTTCGCCCGCTACGCCGACGACATCCTCGACGACCTGGACTCCGCGGCCACCGTCACCGAACGCCAGGCCCGGCTTGAGGAGCTGGCGGCCCGGTTCGTCCGCGGCGACGAGGCCGCCGCGGCTGCCGAGCCGGTGCTGCCCGCCGTCCTGCACACCGCCCGCACGTACCGCATCCCGCTGGGCCTGTTCGACGAGTTCCTCGCTGCGATGCGCATGGACCTGACGATCACCGACTATCCGGACCGGCCGGCGCTGAACCGCTACATGCGCGGCTCGGCGGAGGTGATCGGACTGCAGATGCTGCCGATACTGGGCACCGTGGGTCCGCTGTCCGACGCCGAACCCTGCGCCGAGGCGCTCGGGCGGGCATTCCAGCTGACCAACTTCCTGCGCGATATCAACGAGGATCTGGAACGCAACCGGGTCTATCTGCCCGCCGACGAACTGGCGGCCTTCGGGGTGGACCGCGCCCTGCTGACCTGGTGCCATGACAACCAGCGCACCGACCCGCGGGTGCGCCAGGCGCTCGCGGCCCAGCATGAGATCACCCGGGCCATCTATCGCGAGGCGCACAAGGGCATCGCCCTGCTGGCTCCCCAGTCGCGGCCCTGTGTGACCGCCGCCTTCACGCTGTACTCGGAGATCCTCGACCGCATCGAGGACCTCGACTTCGAGGTGTTCAGCCAGCGGGCCTCGGTTGGCATGGGCCGACGGCTTCAGGTGTTCACCGGTGGACTGGTGCGGGCGCGGCGCGCTCGCAAGTCCGTGGCCGCCCGCCGCGCCGCCTGACGGGTCGACTCATGGACAAGTGGCAGTACTTGCTGCTGCTCGCGGGCTGTCTGCTGATCACGCTGCCGCTGGAGATCCCCGGCGACGGCGTCTATCGCCAACCCCGGCGCCTGCTGCGTGCCATGGTCCCGGTGGTAGCGGTCTTTCTGATCTGGGACGCCATCGCGATCATGTTCGACGTGTGGGACTACAACCCGCGCTACGTCAGCGGTATCAACGTGCCGTTCATGCCGCTGGAGGAATTGCTGTTCTTCATCGTGATACCGATCTGCGCCCTGCTGACATACAACATCGTCAGCGCCAGCCTTGCCACGCTGGCCCGATGGCGGCGCCGCGCCGCCGAACGGAGCGATGGGTGACCGGGCTGGGCTACACGCTGCCGGCCGTGGTCGCCGTCGTGGTGGTGGCTGTGTTGGAATTGGCGGTATTGCACACCGGGTTGTTCCGCAAGCCCGCCTACTGGATATCGATGGTGATCGTGCTGGGATTTCAAGTGCCCGTCGACGGGTGGCTTACCAAGCTGTCGGCGCCGATCGTCGTCTACAACGAGAAGCACACCTCGGGTATCCGGTTTCCCTGGGACATCCCGGTCGAGGATTTCCTGTTCGGGTGGGCTCTGGTGACCGCGGTGCTGCTGCTGTGGGAGAAGCAGGGGCCGCGACGGCGCGCTGACGCCGGGACGGCCGGCTGATGGGACGACTTTCCCGGGCCGGGCTCCGCAGGGCGGAGGTCCCAGGGGCGTTCGACGTGGGCGCGGCCGCCTACGACACGCTGGTGGGCGCCAACCCCGGCTATCACGACCATCTGCGGATCTCCGCGCGGCGCATGCGGATCGCCGACGGCGGGCGCGGCCTTCGCCTGCTCGACGCCGGATGCGGCACCGGAGCCTCCACCGCGGCGCTGTTGGAGGCCGCCCCGCACGCCGAGATCGTCGCGGTCGACGCCTCGGCCGGCATGCTGGAGCAGGCCCGCGCCAAGACCTGGCCGGACTCGGTGCGGTTTGTGCATTCGCCGATCGAGGACTTCTCCGTCCAGGCCGGTGGGGCCGGGAAATTCGACGGCATCCTGGCCGCCTACCTGTTGCGCAACCTGGCCGACCCGGATGCGCAGTTGCGGCGCTTCGCCGCACTGCTGCGACCCGGGGCAACCCTGGCGGTGCACGAGTACTCGGTGGCCGACTCGAAGTACGCACAAGCGATTTGGACCGCGGTGTGCTGGGGAATCATCATCCCGGCCGGCCTGGTGAAGACCCGCGACAGCACGCTCTACCGTCACCTGTGGCGCAGCGTCACCAGCTTCGACGGCGCCGCCGCATTCCAACGCCGCATGGCCGCAGCCGGTTTCACCGGTGTGCACAGCGAAACCATGCCGGGCTGGCAGCACGGTATCGTGCACACCTTCCTGGGAGAGGTCCGATGAAAGATCCCCGCCGGGTCGCCCACCACGGTCCGGCCGGCCTGCCCAACGCCTCGGCGCTGGCGCAACGCCCGCACGTGGTCGTCGTCGGCGCCGGGATCGCCGGCCTGGCCGCGGCCACCGGGCTGGCCGAACGCGGTGTCACGGTGGAGGTGCTGGAACGCGAGCCGCACCTCGGGGGCCGGGTGGCCGGCTGGACCGAGACCGTGGATCACGGGTTACTGGTGGGCACCGAAGTGGCCAACAACCGCGGGTTCCACGCCTTCTTCCGGCAGTACTACAACCTGCGGGAGCTGTTGCGCCGCAGCGATCCCGAACTGCAGCGACTGCGCCCGGTGGACGACTACCCTCTGGTCGACGGCGAGGGCCGGCGGGACACCTTCCGCGGGTTGCCGCAGACGCCGCCGTGGAACGCCATCGTCTTCGCGCTGCGCAGCCCCACTTTCCGGTTCCGTGACATGGTCCGGATCGACGGCAAGGCGGCCGCGCCACTGGCGACGGTCTCGGTGCCCGGCATCTACGACCAACTCGACGACCGCGACGCGGACACCTTCCTGAATCAGATCAACTTTCCTAGGGCAGCAAGGCATTTGGCCTTCGAGGTATTCGCCCGAAGCTTCTTCGCCCGTCCCGAGAAGTTGTCGGCCGCCGAGCTCGCCGCGATGTTCCACATCTACTTCCTGGGCTCCAGTGAGGGTCTGGTCTTCGATGTCGCCGACGCCAACTTCGACACCGCCCTGTGGAATCCGCTGGGGGAGTACCTGACCGCCCAGGGTGTCACCTTTCACAACCGCACCTCGGTGCAGTCGATCGGCGTCGGCGGACCTAAGCGGTTGCAAGTGCTTAGCGCAGACGGCTCGGTGATCGACGCCGACGGCGTCGTGCTGGCCACCGACGTCACCGGCCTGCAAAGCATCGTTGCGGCGTCGCCCGAGCTCGGCGACGCAACCTGGCGGCAGCGGGTGGCCGCCATGCAGGTGGCTCCGCCGTTCGTCGTCCAGCGGCTGTGGCTCGACGAGCCGGTCAACCCCGAGCGCCCCCCGTTCCTGGGCACCGGCGGCCTGGACCCGGTGGACAACATCAGCGTGGTCAGCAGCTACGAGCGTGAGGCCGCCGAATGGGCCCACACCTACGGCGGTTCGGTGGTGGAGGTGCACGCCTACTCGGTCGGGGCGGACGCCACGGTGCCCGCGGGTCTGCGGGACAAGATGCTGGCCCGCCTGCATCAGCTCTATCCGGAGACCGCCCGGGCCGGCATCGTCGCTGAAACCCTGCTGCTCAAGCAGGACTGCCCGTTGTTCGCGCCCGGCTCCTTCGCCCAGCGGCCCACCGTCGACACACCCGTCGACGGCCTGATGCTCGCCGGTGACGGAATCCGGATCGACCTGCCAGTAGCCTTGATGGAACGGGCGGCGACCACCGGGTGGTCGGCGGCCAACCGGCTGTTGGGGGAATGGGGCGTCCATGGACACACCCTGCACACCGTGCCGGTGCAGGGCCGCTCGCCGCTGCTGCGGCGGCTGGTAGAGAAGGGCGCAGTTCAGAAAGGCGCGAAGTGATGGACGTCTGGGACCGGCTGGCGCAGCGGCTTCCGAAGGACAATCCGCTGCAGGTGCTGCCGAAGATGGACTGGGCCCAGCAGAAGCCGACCTACCAGCAGGCCGAACCGGCCCTCATCGACGCCGCATTGCAGCGCGCGCTGCGCCGCCCCAGCGGCAATTGGTTCGTCTTCGCCGCCAGCGCCGATGTGCGCGCGGACCGGCCGTTCGGAACGACCGTGGCCGGTGCGGAGATCGTCGCCTGGCGAGATGCGCAGGGCTCGCTGCACGTCGGACCGGCCTCCTGCCCGCACCTGGGTGCCGACCTCACCACCGGCAAGGTCGTCTGCGGGGGACTGATCTGCCCGTGGCACGGCCTGCGCCTCGACGGCGGTCGGCAGTTCGGCTGGAAGCCGCTGCCGGCCTACGACGACGGCGTGATGGTGTGGGTGCGGCTGGACAAGGTCGGCGGGGAGGAGCCGCTGGACGCGCCGGTACTACCGGCGCGCCCGACCGGCCCGCAATTAGCGGCCGTCGCACGCATGGAAGGCGTCTGCGAGCCGCAGGACATCATCTCCAACCGGCTGGACCCCTGGCACGGAGCCTGGTTCCACCCCTACTCGTTCGCCCAGTTGGAGGTGCTCAGCGCCCCGCCGGTCGACGCCGATGATGACTCCGATGTGTTCACGGTGGCCGTCACCTTCCACCTCGGGCGCATCGGCGTCCCGGTGATCGCCGAGTTCAGCGTGCCGGAACCGCGCACCATCGTCATGCACATCGTGGAGGGTCAGGGCGTCGGCAGCGTGGTCGAAACGCACGCCACTCCGATCGGACCCGGACCCGACGGCCGGCCCCGTACCGCCGTGATCGAAGCGGTGATCGCCCAGTCCGACCGCACCGGCTTCCAGTACTCGCTGCGGGCCGCCCCGCTGCTGCGGCCGCTGATGAAGCTCGGCGCGGCCCGGCTGTGGCGCGACGACCTGGAGTATGCCGAGCGCCGGTACGCATTGCGCACCAAGGGTTCTCGCTGACGGCTGGGACGTCTTGCCCTACCGGCGGTCCAACGCGAACACCCGGATCTCGCGGTCGGTGCGTGACCGATAGGCCGG
This sequence comes from Mycolicibacterium sp., assembly GCA_032117575.1. GTDB lineage: Bacteria > Actinomycetota > Actinomycetes > Mycobacteriales > Mycobacteriaceae > Mycobacterium. The sequence continues at coordinate 2,507 of JAULZA010000025.1, read as the reverse complement.
ATACGCCTTGAGGTAGTTCATGAACAGCTCGTAGGCGTGGTCGTAATCCTTGCCGGAGAGCCGGGTGGCCCGGACCGCAATCTCCTGGCCGCCCATGCTGACCCAAACATCCGGATTGGCCAGCAGGTTCGATGTCCACGCCGGGTGGCTGGTTTGCCCGAAATTGCTCCCGAAGAGGTAGAGCCGATCGCCGTCGCGGGTGTAGATCAGCGGCGACTGCCGACGCTGGCCCGACTTTCTGCCGATGGTGGTCAGCACCAGCACCTGATACCCGAACGGGCCGAGCACGGTGTAGCGGCCCTTGGTCTTACTGAGCAATCGCCGGTCCAGGGGCACCAGCGCGCGGACACACCGGGAGCCCAGCGGCGTAGCCGCGAACGCATCGAAGACGTCGCGCAACTTTCCTGAATCCGACCCCCACCTGGCATCGGGAAATCCCGCTTCGGTCACTTGCCAGACTTTAGTCTCGACCCCCGCAGTGGAGGAGTAACGCCGCTGCAACTGGCACCGAAATACCCGGTGAGATGACTCCTCTGGACTCCAAGCCCAGCTGGCCGGCGGTCGGTCTGTCCGTCGGCGCCACCACCCTGACCGCCGTGATCGCCGACCGCGCTGTCACCGGACGACCGGTCGTGATCCGCGCCGGCCGGCCGATCGACGACTTCGTGGATCGAGTGGGTGACCCGATCGGGATCGTCGCCGCCGACGGATCGGTACATTCCGGCGCCGCCCTGCTGGCCGAAGCGCTGCACGAACTGGCCCGAACCGCAGCAGCCGGACGGCCGGTGCCGCCGGCCGTCGCAGTCGCCCACCCGGGGCATTGGGGACAGCAGGCGGTGAACGCGTTGCGCCGCGCGCTTCGGCGTTTGCAGCCGTGGTCGGATCCGTCCGCTCAGCTGACCCTGGTACCGGACTACGCGGCCGCACTGGCAGCGCTGCGATCCGACCCGGACCTGCCCAACCGCGGCGTGGTCGCGGTGTGCGACTTCGGTGCCACCGCGACCACCATCACCCTGGTGGACCTCACCACCGCGGCCGTGCCGGTGGGCGCCCCGCTGCGCTACCCCGACTTCTGTGGTGACGGCGTCGATCGGGCGCTGCTGGCACATGCGCTCGCCACGGCCGGCGTGACAGCGGGCAGCACCGGAACGTCGGCGATCGGCCCGCTGATCCGGCTGCGCCGGGAGTGCCGGGTCGCCAAGGAGCGGCTCTCGGGGCAGACCGTCACCGCCGTACCGGGACGACCGGCCGGCCTGCGCGGCGATATCCGCCTGACCCGTCCCGAACTTGACGACATCATCGGCACCCCGTTGGCAGGTGTACCGGCTGCTGTGCGGGAGATGATGCATCGCAACGGGATCGGGCCGACAGCGTTGGCGGCGGTGGTGTCGGTCGGCGGTGGAGCCGCCATCCCCGCGGTGACCACCACACTGTCGGCGCAGCTCCGGGTGCCGGTGATCACCCGCCGTGACCCCGCCCTGGCCGCCGCGGTCGGAGCCGCCCGGATGGCCGCCGATACCGGAACGCACGCCGGAAAGCACGCCGGAACGCACGCCGGAACGCACGCCGAGGAGCCGGTGCTCGCGCCCGCCGATCCCACCCCCGCGCCGGTGGCCTGGTCGGAGGCCTCCGACATCCCGGAATTGGTGCCGCTGCCGCGGGATCTGCCGCCGATGCCGCCGAAGCACGCTGCGGTCCGGCAGCGGCCGCGCCTGCACTTCGCGGCCGAACCGGCTCGTGCGCCGTCGCCGGCCACGCCGTGGCACCGTCGGCCGATCGTCGTCGCGGCGGCCGCTCTGATGGTGATCGCCGGCGCCGGGGGCGCGACCGCCCTGGCTCTGCGCTCCGACCGCGCCGCCACCCCGGCTGCTCCCGCGTCGAGCGTTCCCGCCGACGTCCCGGCTGCCGCTGCTCCGCGCGCCGTGGTGGCCGTCCCGGGGGAACCGGCCATACCCGTCCTGCCACAGCTGTTTCCGCCACCTGCAGGCTGATCCGCCGCCCCGATACCGCAACTAGACTCGCCAAGGTGAAGGCTGTCAGCTGTGAGCATGGAGTCCTATCGGTAGTCGAATTGCCGGACCCGCACCCCGGCGAGGGACAGTTGGTGCTCGATGTCGCGGCCTGCGGCATCTGCGGTTCGGACCTGCACGCCAAAGACCATGCCGACGAACTCGCCGACGTTTTCGAAGACGTCGGTTACCACGACTGCATTCGCCGGAATACCCCCACCGTCATGGGGCATGAGTTCTCCGGTGTGGTTGTAGAACACGGTCCTAAGACGCCCAAAGGGTTCAAGGCCGGAACCGGGGTGGTGTCCTTCCCGATGATCCGGGTCCACGGCGATGGGCACATGATCGGTTTTTCGCCGCTGGCGCCGGGTGCCTATGCCGAGCAGGTTCTGGTGCAGGCCGCCATGACGTTCGCGGTGCCCAATGGGCTACCACTGGATATCGCGGCGCTGACCGAGCCGATGGCCGTCGCTCTGCACGCCGTGCGGCGAAGTGAGA
>JAULZA010000024.1:0-30001 GCA_032117575.1 Mycolicibacterium sp. | reverse complement strand
TCTGCGTACCTGCATAGCGTCTTGGACTGACTTTCGGGGCGGGAGGACTCGGCGATGGATACTAGGGTGTGCGACCGGTGCTTGAATGGTTAAGGGTTCCAATGCAATCGTTCCCACCGTCGCGGTTACCGGGGCAAGACGCCAGTTGACCATGGTGGGTGACACCACGACACCCCGACACCTCTGCGCCGATTGAGTCGGTAACCCGGTTCGGCGTGCTTGAGTTGGGACGGCTTGTTACCGGGTGACCCGCGGGCGGTCGCTTCGAGGGAGGTACGCACATCAACGCCATCGGCGACCCACTTCAGACCATCACCTCCCTGCCCCAATTGATCTCTCAGAACATCGGGCCGCTCTCCCTCGTCGCCGGGCGCTACCTGGATCGATGGCTGCCGGGACTGACCGTGCCCGCGGGGTGGGCAGCGGTCGGATCGGGCGGGACCCCGACGACCCGCATGATGCTGCGACGAGTCGGCACGGCCAATTTCTGGGACGGCAGCGAGATCCTCAACATCTACCAGGTGCCCGGTGAGGTGCCCTGGGACTTGGTCGTCACCAACGCCGACCGACAGCTGCGCGACAGCGGCGCTACCGACATCTACGTCTCCGAGGTTGTGGCGCCGCAGGCCCATCGAACGATCGGCGCCCGCGCCATGGCCAACCTCGATGTCGGCCCGCGGCGACTACGCGCGCAATACACCTACTACGTCGTCAACGCCGCCGGCGGAACGGCGTTGATCGAACAGGCGATCGTGATCGGCCTGGACGTAATCGCTCGTCTCCTGCCCGACGTCGAAGTGCTCACCAGCAGCCTGCACCGATCCGTCCTGGACATGCCGGAAGTGGCTACACGCCCGACGCCACCGGCTTCACCGTCACGCTGATATCGCCACTGCCCGACCCGGACGCGATCACCAGCACCGGAGCGTTGGGTGCCGACACCACCGTGCCGCCGGTGACGCTCACCTGGTAGCCGTTCGGGTAGATGATCGGCGGCACTGACACGGTGGTCTGCGAGCCGGGCGCGAAAGCGCCTCCGCCGCTGGCCTTTTGGGGTGAGTAGCTGAACGCGAACTCGCCGTCCTCGAACGACCACGACGTCGGGACGCCGGAGATGAGCTGCGGGTATGGCTGGGAGAGCACCTTCAGCTTGGCAAAGTCGACGTTGTCTCCGGTCAGTGGCTTACTGGGGTCCTTGACCAGCCACTCATCGTTGAAGCTGGTCGGGTCATCGACGGAGGTGTACTGCCATTCCTGCCAGCCGACCCGAAGCTTGTTCGCCGCTGCCATCTGGGTCTCAAGGACATCGGCTTCGGAGGTGTCGCCGAACTCCGTCAGCATGGCTGGAATGCCCTGCTTCTCGGAATAGTTCTTGGCGTTGAAGAAGGTGATGGCCGTCTGCGGGCCGCACACCGGATCGAACAGGCAGTAGGCGTGGTACGAGAAGACAGTGCCGGGCTGCTCCACGGTGCCCATTTTCGTCGCGAAGCCGAAGTCGAACGACGACGTCGGTTCGTACAGGATCGGCGCCGTCGGATCGACCGACCGGATGGCGGCGGCGATCTGGTTGTAGAACGGCGTCAGCTTCTCCCGGTCGAAGAACGGGTCACCGAACAGCCCGCCGAGCCACCCATTCCCCGGCCACGGCTCGTTCATCACGGTGTAGCCGACGATGTTCGGATTACCGCGGAAGTAATGCGCCACGTGCTGGAACATGTTGGCGTAGTTGTCTTGCAGCCCCAGACCGTTGGGAGCCGGCGAGTTACCCCAGAAGTTATCCCAGGCCGCATTCTGCGCAGGGTTGAGGAAGTAGTTGTACGGGAATCCGAAGTCCCAGTTGGGCATTCCACTGGTCTGCGTGGCCCACTCCGGCGCGCCTTCACCGCCGAAGGTGGTGCTGTAGATGTCCTGGTGGAAATCGATGATCGTGTAGATACCGTAGTCGGCCAGCGTCTGCACCGTGTCGTTGATCGACGCCAGATAGGCGTCGTTGTAGACGCCCGGTTCGGGTTCGACGCCCGCCCAGATCACGCCGAGACGCACCGCGTTGAAACCGTTCTCGGCCAGGAACGCCGCGTCGTCGTCACCGAAGCCGATGACCGCCGGCTCGTACGGCGCGGTCTTGTAGACCATGTTCGTGCCATGCAGGATGACTGTCTGGCCGTCACGGTTGACCACCCAGTTGCCGGCCGTTCCGAACGAGGCGTAGACCCCGGTCGTCCCGCCGCGACTGTAATCGCCGACGCTCCCGTGAGTTCCCCACAGGCCGGCGTTGCCGCCGGAGCCCCCCAGTGCGGGCAGCCGGGTCGGTGTTCCCCCGACGGCGCGAGCGCCGGCGTCGCCGCCGTTTCCGCCGATGCCCAGCAGCCAGGCGCCGTTGCCGCCCTTGCCGCCGTAGCCGCCGTCGACCCCGGCTCCGCCGGCACCGCCGTTGCCGCCGATGCCGAACGCAACGCCAAGACCATCACCGCCAGCGCCGCCATTGCCGCCTGCTCCCCCGCCCACACCCGCGCCGCCGGCTCCGCCGTTTCCGCCGATGCCGTTCCACCAACCGCCGGCGCCGCCGGCGCCGCCGGCCGCCCCGGCTCCGCCCGCTCCGCCGTTGCCGCCGTTGCCGAACATCCCCGCGGCCCCGCCCTTTCCTCCGGCCACACCAGGGGTCGTGCTCGCCAGGCCTTTGCCGCCGTCGCCCCATAGCCAGCCGCCGGGCGCGCCGTCGGGCGCAGCGGTGGTGCCGTCAGCGCCGTTGCCAATCATGTACGAACCCACCAGCGTGTTGAGGACAGCGTCGACCTTGAGTCCGAGGTCGCTCGTCACCCAGCCCTGCATGACGGTGTGCAGCGGGTTGTAGATCAGCTGCCCGGCAAGTGAGGTCAGGCTCAACGGAACATCGGAGGCGGCTAGCGCGGTGACGTCGGCCGGACCGGTGCTCACCGCCGAAGCGGCAGCAGCCTGCGGAACCGTGAACGCCGCTGCCCGGTCCCGACGCGCCGCGGCCAGCATCACCGCCAACGATGCATCGGCGGGCGTCGACGGGACGTTTCCGCCGAGGCTGTCCGACAGCGCCTCGACTACCCCGGTCACCGCGGTGACGCTGGTGGCGCTGGCCGCCTGCGGGGGTGCGACGACGGCTGCCGGTCGCGGCGGCGCTGACTCCACCGCGGGGGCTGCGGCAGGAACAGAAACGGCAGGAACAGCGACGGCCACTGGGGCTTCGACCGGAGCCTGGACCGGTCCGACACTCTCCGATGCATCTACCTGGACGGCCGGTTCGACCACCGTGTCCGGCACGGCATCAGGTTCCAGGTCCAGTTTGGTCGATAGCACTGTCTCGGCGTCGGCTGGTTCCACATCGGCCCAGGCCAGGTCGGCGCCGCGATCGGCCCGCGGCGTGGGGTCCGCCGCCGGCGCGACGGACGTCGGTTCCGGCGCGGCGTCGTTGACCGAGGAGCCGCCCCTGGCCCGCGATGTGGTCGCGCGCGTCGGTGCCTTCGGCTGGCCGGCATCACCGGCGTCGGATGCCGAGGTGGTGGCCTCGCCGGAGTCGGCGTACGCCACCGCGCAGCCGACTCCCGTGGCCACGGCTGTTCCGATCCCCAGTGTCACCGCCAGGGCGCCGATCCGCCCGACCGCAGTGGAACGAGATGCCCGCACGTGCGCCCCCTGTTTGTTCTTTGACGCCACCGTAAATGGCCAAAAGGGCGGATCGGCTGAATTTCGCCTAAGACCGTTGTGAAACCCGGAAATCTCCGTCGAATCGAATTCGGCGGCAGAGTCATTCGGCGACATCGAGTGCGGTGGCTAAAACACCGAACCGACCCGTTACGGTCATCACCATGTCGCTGGCTGAAGTACGTCTGCATATCGAGCGGGTCGACGAGGGCATCGTCAAGCTGCTGGCCGCCCGCCAGAAGCTTGTGGCGGAGGCCAAGTCGTACAAGACCGACGGCAAAACGGCGAAGCATCGCGACGCGATGTCGGCCCGCCGCCGGGAGCTGGCCGCCGCCGAAGGGGTGTCTCCGGACCTCATTGCCCGGGTGTACGAAGCTCTCGACGCCGGGGTCTAAAGTCCCCTCCCCGCCCGGCCTGCCTCCACCCGCTGCGCCAGATGTGCTGATATTGGGGCATGACCGTGCCCCGTCGTGTCCGCGAGGAAAACGAACTCAAACCCTTCCAGGTGGAGTTGCTCAAACTGCAGCACTACCTCGAAGATCACGACCGGCGCATGATCGTGCTGTTCGAAGGCCGTGACGCCGCGGGCAAGGGCGGCACCATCCGCCGGGTAACCCGGTACATGAATTCCAAGCACTACCGGGTGGTGGCCCTGGGCAAACCCACCGAGGAGCAGCGCAGCCAGTGGTATTTCCAGCGCTACGTGGCGCAATTCCCCACTGGCGGGGAGATCGTCCTGTTCGACCGGTCCTGGTACAACCGCGCCATGGTCGAGCCGGTATTCGGTTTCTGCACCGACGAGGAGTACCGCAACTTCCTCAAGGGTGTGGTGGGCTTCGAGAAGGACCTCGTGCGCCAGGGCACCATCCTGGTCAAGCTGTACTTCAGCGTCACCAAAGAAGAGCAGGCCCGTCGTTTCGAACGCCGCCGTGACGATCCGCTGCGGCAGTGGAAACTCAGTGAGATCGACGTGCAGGCCCAGGAGCATTGGGACGACTTCACCGAAGCCAAGTTCCACATGCTGCGCCGCACCAGCACTCCCGATGCGCCGTGGACCATCATCCGGTCGGAGAACAAACATCTCGCCCGGCTCAACGCGTTCAGGGTGATCCTCGCCGCCGTCCCGTATCAGGACCGGGCGACTGACGTGGACTTCGTACCGGACCCGGAGATCGTCGTCCCCGGCGCGCAGGAACTGGTCTTGATGGAGGCCGACCGCATTCGGGGCGGCAAATTCACCGGCTGATCACTCCGGCCGATCACCCGCGGGGCCGCATCACTCGGTGAAGATCGCGACCGCCCTGGTCCATCCCGCCGAGGCGGCGTGCACCTTGACGGGGAAGCAGGCGACCTCGAATCCGCTGGGCGGCAGTGACTCCAGGTTGTGCAGTTTTTCGATGTGGCAGTAGCCGATGGTCCGCCCGGCGCGGTGACCCTCCCAGATGATCGACGCGTCGTGGCTGCGGGCGTACCGCTGTGCGGTGAAGGAGAACGGCGCATCCCAGCTCCACGCGTCGGTTCCGGTGAGCCGGACGCCGCGTTCCAACAGGTACAGCGTGGCGTCCCGGCCCATGCCGCAGCCCTTGCCGACGTAGTCCGGCTGGCCGTAATGCGTTCCCGCGCTGGTGTTCACAAGAACGATGTCGAGTGGTTGCAGGGTGTGGCCGATGCGGTCCAGTTCGGCGGCGACGTCCTCGGCGGTGACGACGTATCCGTCCGGCAGTGCCCGGAAGTCCAGTTTGACCGCGGGTTGCAGGCACCATTCCAGCGGCACCTCGTCGATGGTGATGGCCCGCTTGCCGCCGTCCATGGTCGAGGCGTAGTGATACGGGGCATCCAGGTGGGTGCCGTTGTGGGTGGTGATCCGCACCCGCTCGATGGCCCAGCCCTCGCCGTCGGGCAGGTCGGCAACTTCTGCTCCGGGGAAGAACGACACCACTTCCTCGGCGGTCTGCCGGTGGTCGTAGTAGTCGATCTCGGGCAGGTGGCCGGGCGGGTCGGAGGCGATGCCGGCCTGCAGCGAAACCGAGAGGTCGACGAACCGGCGGGCAGTCATGCGCCCCATCATCGCCTACACCTGATCGGCGCGGGCGTCCGAGGAAGGGCCGTCCGGCCCGGTGGAGATGTCGGGGCTGAACTCGTCCGGGTTCAGCCCGTCGGCCACAGGTCTCGCGAGTGGCCGCTGCGGCTCGGCGCGGTCTTCGGTTGGTGCGGCGGGGTTGTGGGAGCGCTCATCACGCCAGTCGCGCACCAGCTGAACGATTCCGGCCGCCGCCAGCGCGACGACGACGACGGCCAGCGGGGTGCTGCCGGTCAGCGCGGCGAGGACGAGGGCGACCAAGCCCGCAACGGCCAACACCACGACAGCGCGCACCATCCCAGTCTGCCTGCGCGGGAGGGCACATGCCGGTACGCGTGCGCGCGGCGTGTTCGCCCGCCTCAGGCCGCGGTGGGCCGCCGGCCGAGCCGGATATGCACGACGGTGGCCGACGGCGCGGCGGACGCCTCGTCGCGGGCCAGCAACTGCGCACTCTCGGGCAACTCGCGGGGGTTGAGCGCCCCGTCGGCGATCTGCTGCAGCACCGCGTGGGCGCGCGCCAACTGGTGGCGCTTGCGGTACTGACCGCCGGGCAGCTTCACCCCCGCCCACACCCCGTACTCCTCGCCGCCGTCCACTGCCTGACGGGCGCACTGCCGTTGCTGCGCCAGGGGGCACCGGCGCAGACACAGCGTGCGGGCCCGCACGGCGGACTGTTCGTAGACGCGGGCCTTGGCGGCCCCGTCGCTGGCGTCGTCGTCGGCGTAGCCGAACCACAAGTCGGGTTCAACCGAGCACGGGCGCTTGTCCATCACAGCCTCCTCCAGAGTGTTTCGATGACGGAAGCGTATACACACGCCGACGTCTCCGCAACCAAAACGTACACAGAAACGTATACAGGGGGTGGCTGTGTACGATTTGCCCATGGTGGGAGCCCGACGGTGAGCCGTGAGGCGGCAGGAGCCGCCATTCGGGCACTGCGGGAATCCCGCGACTGGTCGCTGGCCGATCTGGCCGCCGCGACCGGAGTCAGCACCATGGGTCTGAGCTACCTGGAGCGGGGCGTCCGCAAGCCGCATAAAACCACTGTTCAGAAGGTGGAAAATGGTCTCGGCCTGCCGCCGGGCACCTACAGTCGGCTGTTGGTGGCCGAGGATCCCATCGCCGAACTGGCCCAGCTGGGAGCCACCCCGGGGGCGCCGCAGAGAGTTGTCCGCACCCCGGGAGCGGTGGTGGTCAACCGGCACACCGATGCCGATGTCCTGGAGGCGCATGCCGAAGCGCACCTGGAATCGCTCAACTCGTTGATAGCCCGACTCCCAGCGGAGACGTCAAACGAATACGAGACGTATATTCTGTCCGTGATCGCTCAATGCGTGAAGGCCGAGATGCTGGCCGCCAATTCCTGGCGGGTCGCGGTCAATGCGGGCGCTGAGTCCGCCGACCGTTTGATGGACCACCTCCAGACCCTGGAACACATCCGCTCGACCCTGCTGGCGCGGATGCCGGGCAGCATCAGCGCCGGGTTCGACCGGGCCTGCCAGCGCAGCGGCCTGCCCGAAGCGGTGATCGCAGCGCTGCTGGGGGTGACCGCTGAGGAGATGTGGGACATCCGCAACAAGGGACTCATCCCGCCCGGCGCGCTGCCGAGGCTGCGGGCGTTCGTCGAGGCCGGCTCATGACCGCCGACGAGGTTGAACTCCTCCGCCGGGCGCACGCGCTGTTCGAGGGCGCCGTCACCGGGGGCCTGCCGCCGGTCCGCCACTCCCCCGCATCGACAACCAGCGCTGCGGCCGGCGCCGCGATCGGCGCCTACCGTCACCGCGCGCTCGGTTGGCTCGCGGAGTTGGACGACGCCCGTCGCGTCGATGCCGCTCTGGCGGCCATCCTCGGCGCCGCTGCGAGTGACCACGGCGAGGCCCGCCGTGACACCGGCGCGGTGCTGGCCTCCGCCCGCGCCGACGCCGCGACCGTCGCCGGTAACCCGATTCTTGCCAGGGAGTTGTTGCGCCGCAAAGTGATCCGGTTGCGCCAACAGCACTCCCACGTGCGGTCCGCCCGCCGTCGGGCACGCCGGCGTCGCACCGATCTGCGGGAGCTGCGCTACCGGCACCGCGGACGACGCGATGCCGCCGGTACCCGCCGAGCCGACGCTGCGGCGCGGGCAGCGCTGACCCGCCTGGGCCGGCCCTATGTCTGGGGTGCCACCGGACCCGACCGGTTCGACTGTTCCGGGCTGGTCCAGTGGGCCTATGCCCGAACCGGAGTTCGCCTGCCGCGCACCACCTATCAGCAGATTTACGAGGGCGCGCCCGTCGCGAGGTCACAGGTGCGGCCCGGTGATCTGGTGTTCCCGCACACCGGTCATGTGCAGATCGCGATCGGTGGCGGTCTGGTGGTCGAGGCGCCGCAACCCGGGGCGACGGTCCAGATCAGCAGGATGGGGCCCGCGGTCGCGATCCGCCGGGTCGCGGGGTGAGTTGTCCGCGCCTGAGGGCGTGAGTACCGTCGTGCCATGACTTCGGGGGACTCGGCGGAGGCGCTCGCCGCGGCACGGCATTCCCTGGCAGCCCGCGACGCGGAGCTCGCCGCCGCCGATCGCGCACTGATTGCCGCCGTCGCGGAGGCGCATGCCATGGCGGTCGAGTCGATCGGTCGCATCGACACGATTGCGTCCGATGTCGAGACGGCCGCGACCGGCCAGCCGAAAGACAGCCCGGCCGGTGCCCGCGAACTGAGTCGCCACCTGGTCGCCAGCAACCGCGAGATCGCCGCGGTGGTTAGCGAGGCCAAGGCCGTGGTTGACGCGAAAACCGTTGCGTTGCGGGAACTTACCGAGCGATACCGGTCGACCCTCGGCTAACAGCAGTTGTGCACAGCGGTGAATTGTTCACCGCTCCGGCAGCCCCTACAGTCACCGAGCATGAAAGGCATGCGGTGGCGGACTATCACGATCTCCTCGACGCGATAGCCCGGGTCCGGGCGGCTACCGGCGATCCGGCCGCATGGCAGACCGGGCTGTCCGGCGCCGACATCGCCGTGGCGTCCACGCCGATCAGTCCGCCCGAGGCGATCGGCGCCGTCCTCGCCAAGGTGATCGGCGCCCACCGGGATGTCTTCACGACCGCGCCCGTTCCGGCCGCACCGTCATCACCGACCAACGACGGCGCGGCGGCCGAGGCGATGCGGGAAGCGGAATCGGCGCTGGCTCAGCAGCATTCGACGGCAGCGCAGACCGATCTCCAGGTCGTGCGCGCTGTCCTTGGCGCCCATGCCACCCATACCGCGGGCCAGGCGCAACTCGACCGGGTGCAGCAGGAGATCGAGACCGCTCTGCTGACCCACCCGGGCCTGGACACCCCGGCCGGGGCACGGGAGTTGCAGCGGTTTCTCATCGGCAAACTGCGCGACATCCAGGCGGTGCTGGACACCGCGAGCCTGGACGCGAACTCGCACGCAGCGTTGGCGAGTGCGCTGGCGGCGTTGTACGCGTCGTCCAGTCCGCAAGAACCGGGGGAGCGGTCGGGGCCACCCGAACCGCAAGCAGTACAGCAGGATTCACCACCGTCACGCGAGCCGGCCGACCGCCCGACCGCGGACCGATCCACGGATATCCCGTGGGACGACGTCGGCGGTCTTCCCACCGGCCTACCGGCCGATCTCCCCGCCGATCTCCCCGCCGACCTCGTAGCCCCTGCCGATACCGGCCCGCTGCCGCCCGCACCCGTCGCGGCGGCGCCGGCCGCACCGGCTCCGGCGATGCCCGCGATGCCGGCGAGCGCCCCGGCGGCGTGGGGAGCGGGGTCGCCGGGTCCGATGCCGTTGGGCGGCGGATTCCCGCCGCTGCCCGGATCCGACTTCGCCGGCCTGTCGCCCGGCACCGGTTTCGGCTCGGGATTCGACCCGGCGGAACTGCGCCGCAACCCCGGAGCCGACGACCTCGATCACCTGCTCGACCCGGCGTCGGACGAACCGTCTGCTGCGCTCTCGGACGACCCTGCCGAGGAGTCCGAGCCGCCGGCCGTCGGGGCGCCCGCGGAGGAGCCGGCGGATCCCGCCACGGCGGTCCTGCTGCCCGACGGCGATACCGTCGCGGCCCGCACCCCCGAACTTGCCGCCGCGATCACCGCCGCCGTCGCCGGCACGCCGATCCCGGAGGCGTTCGCCCGGCAGGGCATCGTCGTACCCCCGGCCGGATCGCCGGTCGCCGCTCCGCTGGACCCGGCGCGGCTCGTCGCCGGCGACATCGCAGTGTTCACCGACCGGCATGCGGTGTCCTTGGGCAACGGCCAAGCCCTGCTGGACGGGCAGATCCAACCCATTTCGGCCGCGACCGGCCCCGGCTTTCTAGGCTGGCAGCAACCGCAGCGCCCGGAAACCACCATCAGTACGCCGGAAGTCCCGGCACCGAACCGGCCGGCGCAGACGGCCCCGTCCTGACAGGGAGAGAGCAATGGCAGAGCGCCTCAACGTGGTGCCCGGTGAACTTCGCGCGGCGGCCCGGGAGCACCGGGACACCGCCGACCAGCTTGCGGCAGTCCCGACAGGCAACGCGGCGGTGCTGAGCACGCTGGATTCACTGGGCCCGATCTTCGCCGAGTTCCGTGCCGCCGGAGCTGAACTGCTGGAGTACCGCCGCGCCTGCTACGAACAGCAGTCCGCCGCGCACGCCGAGATGGCCGACCGGCTCAACCATGCCGCGACGATGTTCGAACAGCAGGACGCCGAGGCCGCGCAGCGGCTGCGCACGGTCACCGGCGACGGCACGTGAGCGAGCCCGATCCGCGGCTCGACGTGGTGCACCCCAGCGGCCACGTGATGTTCCGATCCTGCCGCGGCGGTTACCTGCACAGCGTGGTGCTGTCGGAGGTGGTGGCCGATGTCGACGCCGAGAGGCTGGCACAGGCGGTGCTGCGCACCGCCGATGTCTCGCACCTCAAGGCGGTGATGGAGATCCGACAGGAAATCCTCGACGCCGGATTCAGTCCTTCAGCGGAGTTGCCGACGCCGGCCGACCTGGCACGCGCCGAGGCGGCGTTGGACGACCACGAGTTGGGCGGCAAACAGCTCTAGCCGCGGGCCGGCCCGCCGTCGGCCGGCGGCCTGATGTCCTGCGGCGGAGCGATGGGACTCGACCCGAACAGTTCGCGTGCCCGCCGCAGCAAGGCGCGCACCTCGTCGAGTTGTTGCTGCAGCAGCGAGTCAGCCATGCGGCCAACGCTATCCGGGGGCCGCACCGGGCGACAATTCAGTCCTGTGGAATTCAGCCCCGTGAATTCAGCCCCGCGGGAACTCGGCGTTGATCCGGTCCAGCAGAGCGGCGTACCGGCCGGCCTCGGGGTGCCGCCCCGGCTTGCCGCTGCTGACCAGCCCCACCGACAGATCGCGCGACGGGTCCGCCCACATCGCGATGTTGGTCAGCCCGGTATGGCCGAAGGCGGCCGCTGCGTCGCGGCCGAAGGGCCCGAACCGCCTGGAGCCCAGCATGTATCCGGTGCCCCACCGCATCGGCATCAGCCCGATGGCGACATCCGGGCGCATCCGACGGCACGCCCGGGATGCGGCCCGCAACGTCTCCGGCCGCAGCACCCGGACGCCGTCGAGTTCGCCTCCGCGGCAGAGTAGTTCGGCGAACCGGGAAAGCTCCTCGGCGGTCGACACCGTGCTCGACGACGGCACCACGCTGGTCAGGAACATCGGGCTGTTGGTGAACCGGACGATGTTGCGCATCGAACCGCCCGTCGCGGTCTTCATCGCCGCGGCCAGCGGCGCCGGCAGCGGCGTGCCGGTGACGTAGCTGGGTGCCACCGACGCGACATCGGCCTCGGCCACGCCGTAGTTGGACCAGCGGAACCCCAGCGGGTCGAGGATCTCGGTGGCCAGAATGTCGCGGATGTTGCGTCCCGTAGCGGCCGAGACGATCTCGCGGATCAGCGGCCCCCAGGTCACCCCGTGATAGATGTGCATCCGGCCGGGCGGGTGGATCGGCTTGAGGCGGCCCAATTGCTCCCGGGCGTACGCGCTGTCGTTGGTCCGCTTGAGGTCGGGCCGCTGACCGCTGGCGAACGGCACCCCGGCGCTGTGGGTGACCACGTGCCGGATCGTGGTGCGTTCCTTGCCGTGTCCGGTGTAGCCGGGCAGGTAGTCGCACACCCGGTCGTCGAGGGCGAACGCGCCCCGCTCGACGAGCATGTGCACCACGGTGGTGCTGATCGCCTTGGACGCCGAGTACACGCAAAACGGTGTGCCGGTGGTGACCGCCACCGGCTCGGTGTCCGGTGGGTCCTCGGGTCCGTTTCCCCACCCGTGGCCGATGGCGCGGTTGAGCACCACCGAACCGTTGTGCCGCAGGCACAGCTGGATAGCGGGCTGCATGCCGGCGGAGTACCAGTGCCGCACCGCGTCCCAGATGCGATCCACCGCAACGGGTGAGGGCTGTTCGACGCCGATGTCGGTGACCGCGTCGAGGTCACCCGGAATCCTGATCCGGCCGTCGCCGGGTGCGCCGGTGCTCACCGCCGGCGGAGCAGAGTCGCGGTCAGGTGCGTCTCCAGCGCCGCGATGTCGGGATGCAGATCGGGCGCGCTCACACCGGCCCGACCAGCTCGACCCAGTTCCCGTCGGGGTCGGCGACGAAGCACCAGCCCATGCCGGGAACGGCCGGGAACGCGGTGGGTTCTTCGACGACCGCAAAGCCGGCGGCGGCGGCTTCGCGGGCGGCGTCGCGGACGTCGGCCACCACCAGGGTGAGGTAGCGGATCCCGGCCTGCGCACGCCCCCCGCCGGGCACCGCGGCGGCCGCGGGGGGCTCGTCGTAGCTGACCAGTTTCAGCACGACGTTGCTGCCCAGCGAATAGCGCTTCATCGTCCCGCCGGGAAAGTCCAGGTCCCCCTGATGGGTCAGACCCAGATACCCCTCGTAGAACGCCACCATCGCGTCGCGGTCGGTGGTGACTAGGCCCACCTCGACGCTCGGTGCGAGCAGTTGCACCGCCACCGCTCAGCCTTTGGTGCCGACGGTGATCAGGTCGAACACACCGCGGGTCCACAGCGGCCGGTCGACGCGGCGCTGATCGGTGATGGTGAAGCCGGCGCCGGTGAACAGGGCGCGCATCTCGGACGGGGTCGGGCTGCTCGCGACGGAGGACTCCTGCGTCGCCAGCCGGCGCAGCGCCGCGGGCAGCGGCGGGCTGATGGTCGCCACCGCCACCAGGCCACCGGGCGCCAACACCCGGTGGAACTCGCGCATGGCCGCCGGCTGGTCGAAGAAGTGGAACGCCGAGGTGGTGACCACGGCGTCCAGTGCGCCGTCGTCGAACGGAAGCCGCTCCGCGGGACCCTTCATCCACCGGACCTTCGCCGAGCGGGCCTTGGCCTGTTCGAGCATGCCGTCGGCCATGTCGACCCCGTACACCTCGGCGGGGTGCAGCTCGTCGGCGATGCGGGCGGCGAGAATGCCGGTGCCGCAGGCGATGTCAGCCACCCGTTGCGAGCCGGCCTCGCGCAGCTTGGCCACCACTTCATCCTGCGCGGGCTGGTAGACCCAGCGCTGCAGGAACGGCAGATCGTAGAGCGGAGCGGCGATGGTCCAGAAGCGTGTGACGGCGGCATTCAACTGCCGGCCCGGTGTGGTCATCAGCCGAGTATGGCAGTCGGCGGCGTGCCCGGCTCGGACTCTTCAGCTGCGGCGGGAGGTGTGGCTTCGGGCCAGGGCGGCGACGGCGGAGACGATGTTGGGTGCGGTGGGCAGGATTCCGTCGGGGTCGCAGACCCGCAGCAGCCGCTCCACTTCCGAACCCGGGACCAGCACCCAGTCGATGCCGGCGCGTGCGCACCGCGAGTGCACCCGGTGCAGGACCGAGTAACCGGCGGTACCGAAGAACTCCAACCGCGACAGGTCCAGCACGAGTTGACGGTAGCCGGGCAGGTGCTCCTCGATGCGCTCGGAGAGATCGCCGGCGCTAGCCGCGTCGATGTCGCCGAAGGCGGCGACCAAGACGGTGGTCGCGCTCAGCTCCCGGGCTCGTACCCGCTCCGGCTCGGTCACCGGGACCGTGTTGCGCGGGATCGCGAGGGGTATCGCATTGTTGGCGACAAGCATCATGCCTCCGTCGTGGGGATCCGCGGAATGTGGTTCGAATGAGCGATTTGCGGGCATTCAGGAAGCTGCGCCACCCGGCGCGCGTGCGCTCGTTCCGGGGCTGTGAGCTCAACCTGAGGAGAAATCTACTACGGAATCCGTCGTAGGGCTAGTACCGTTTTCAAATAAGGTATGTGAACAGCTCAGAAGCAACATCTGCGGGCCTGTGAGCACCAATGTGGTGCGAGTTGCGCCACGTCTACCAGTGATGCACAAGTGAATCCGTAGTTGAGGGCCTTCAGGGACCCGGATCCGTCGCTGCAATGACGCCTCTAGGGGGTTTTCCGAGCTAACTGCGCGCTGCGTGCCGAACCGGCGATGTGCTGGCTTTGCTCTGGACGACCATGCCGCCCACCGCACCGGCCGCGGCCAGTATCCTCGCGGGGACCATGACGATGCCCTACCCAGCACAGACCCCGGCCGGGGCTCCCGCGTGCTATCGCCACCCCGACCGCCAGACCTACGTGTCGTGCACCCGCTGTGGTCGGCCGGTGTGCCCGGAGTGCATGGTCAGCGCCTCGGTCGGCCATCAGTGCGTGGATTGCGTACAGGCCGCCGCGCAGAGCGTTCCGGTCACGAGGACCATGGCCGGCGGGGTGATGCGCACCGGAATTCCGTTGGTCAGCTACACGCTCATCGCGGTCAACGTGGCGGTGTTCGTGTTGCAGATGGCCTCCAAGATGGTGGTCTACAAGCTGGCGCTGGTCCCGCTGTTCGTGGCGGCGGGGGAGTACTACCGGCTGGCTACGTCGGCTTTCGTTCATTTCGGCCTCATCCACCTGCTGTTCAACATGTGGGCGTTGTACGTGCTCGGACCGCCGCTGGAACGGCACCTGGGCCGGCTGCGATTCGCCGCGCTGTACGGGTTGAGCGCGCTGGGCGGCGGGGTGATGGTCTACCTGTTCTCACCAGCCAACGTGCCCACCGCCGGCGCCTCCGGCGCCATCTTCGGACTGTTCGGCGCCACCTTCGTCACGAGCAAGCGACTCAACCTCGATGTGCGCTGGCTGATCGGCCTGATCGCGGTCAACCTGGTGATCACCTTCTCGGTCCCGGGAATCAGCTGGCAGGGCCACCTCGGCGGCCTGCTGGTCGGGGCCCTGGTGGCGGCGGTGTACGTCTACGCCCCCCGCGCGCGGCGCACGCTGGTTCAGGCCGGCGCCAGCATCGGGCTGGTGGTCATGTTCGGCGTGCTGATCGCTGCCCGAACCGCCACCCTGCTGGGCGGCTGAGCTACAGCCGGACCAGCCGGAAGGGGTAGGTCAGCGTGCCGCCGGGGGCGTTGTCGCAGCCGGTGGCGAAGGTCGACTGCAGCGTCCCGGTCAGTGTCACCGCATCCCAGGTGTACACGTCGTGCGTCGGGATCACCGGTCCGTAGTAGACGTTGCCGCACCGCAGGCCGTCGGGCACGTCCACGACCATGGTGTAGACGCCGCCGGCCTGATAGGCCTTGGCGTACCACTGGAAGGCCTTGGCGATCGGCATCGGGTTGGCCGAGACGTTGGCGCAGACGGCCACACTGTCCGGCGGATTGCAGGACGTGAACGTGAAGATCCAGGTGTGGAAGTCATACCGGCCGTCGACGTAGGCGTTGTAGTGGCCGGCGAACAGTCCGGCGTGCGCCACCGGTGCCGGGGCGAACGGGGCCAGCGCCACCGCGGCCAGGGCTGCCAGGATTCCGCGCACCCGTGCCTCCGTTCGTCGCTGCCGAGAAAAATGTATGCCGCGCCGGCGGGCATGCGCAGCGATACGATCCGGCGGTGCCGAACAAAGCCGCCGCGCACCCGATGCGGGCGGGCATGGTGGTCGGCGCGTTGGGAGTGGTGTTCGGCGACATCGGCACCAGCCCGCTCTACACCCTGCAGACCCTGTTCAACCCCGGCGACCCGCATCCCGTTCCGATCAGCCGGGTGAATGTCTACGGCGTGGTGTCGCTGATCTTCTGGTCGGTGATGCTGATCGTCACCCTGACCTACGTCGTGCTGGTGATGCGCGCCGACAACGACGGCGAGGGCGGGGTGATGGCCCTGATCACCCTGGTCCGCCGGCTGGGTGGCCGGTCGAGTCCCCGGATCATTGCTGCGCTGTCGACGCTGGGAATCCTCGGTGCCGCATTGTTTTTCGGTGACAGCATGATCACCCCCGCCATCTCGGTGCTGTCCGCGGTGGAGGGCCTCAAGATCGTCGACCCGCAGCTGGCCGACTTCGTGGTCCCGATCACCGCGGTGATCATCGTCGGCCTGTTCGCCGTGCAGCGGCGCGGTACCGCCGCGGTGGGCAGATTCTTCGGCCCGGTGATGATGGTGTGGTTCGTCGTGATCGGGTTACTGGGCGTGCGCGGCATCATGAGCCACCCGGAGATCCTGCGCGCGCTGTCGCCGGTCTACGCGCTGGAGTTCATGGCCGGCCACTTTCACATCGCGTTCTTCGCGCTGGCCGCCGTGGTGCTCGCGGTCACCGGCGCGGAGGCGCTGTACGCCGACATGGGCCACTTCGGGCGCGCACCCATCACGTTCGCGTGGCTGGCCCTGGTGCTGCCCGCGCTGGTGCTCAACTACTTCGGCCAGGGCGCCCTGCTGCTGGTCGACGAGAGCGTGGTCAACGCCCCGTTCTTTCTGCTGGTACCGCAGTGGGCGCAGATCCCGATGGTGGTGCTGTCTACCGCGGCGACGGTGATCGCCTCGCAGGCGGTGATCACCGGGGCGTATTCGGTGGCGTCGCAGGCCGCGCAACTGGGGTACCTGCCACGGCTGCGGATCGCGCACACCTCGGAGACGTCGGCCGGGCAGATCTACGTGCCCTGGATCAACGGCATGCTGCTGGTAGCCGTGCTGATCCTGGTGTTCGCCTTCCGCAGTTCGGCCGCACTCGGCTACGCGTACGGCATGGCGGTGACGGGCACCATCACCATCACCACGCTGTTGTTCCTGTACATCGCGCGGGTCCGGTGGCGGGCACCGCTGGGACTGGTCGTACTCGGCGGGGGTGCCCTGCTGACGGTCGATCTGCTGTTCCTGGCGGCCAATATGACCAAGCTGCTGCACGGCGCCTGGCTGCCGTTGCTGATCGGGCTGGTGGCGTTCACCGTTATGACCACCTGGCAGCGCGGACGCGAACTCGTCACCGTCACCCGCGACACCGTGGAGGGACCGCTGCGGGACTTCGTCGGCAGCCTCACCGAACGCACCCCGCCGCTGCCGCGGTTGCCCGGCACCGCGGTGTTCCTCAACCGGGGCAGCTCCACCACGCCGTTGTCGATGCTCACCAACGTCGAGCACATCCACGTCCTGCACGAGCACGTCGCGATCGTGTCGGTGGAGACGCCACCGGTGCCCCGCGTGCCGGAGCACGAGCGAATTACCTTCGACGATCTGGGTTTCCGCGACGACGGCATCTTCCTGGTGTCCATGCGGTTCGGGTACATGGAGAGGCCCGACGTGCCCGCCGCCCTGCGGACCGTCGACCCGGCGCTGACCGAAGGGGCGATCGACGTCGACAATGCGTCGTACTTTCTGTCCCGGGCGGATCTGGTTGCCGGCCCGGAGCCGACGATGGCAGCCTGGCGCAAGCGGCTGTTCATCGCGATGTCGCAAGGAACTGCCGACGCGGTGGGATATTTCTGTTTGCCGGCGGACCGGACGGTGATCATGGGTGCGCGGATCGAGGTGTGATGGGGCAGACGACGTGCGCGATCGTCGGCGGCGGGCCCGCTGGCATGGTGCTGGGGCTGCTGCTGGCCCGAGCCGGCGTCGACGTCACGCTGTTGGAGAAGCACGCCGACTTTCTGCGCGATTTCCGTGGCGACACCGTGCATCCCAGCACCATGCGTCTGCTCGACGAGCTTGGGCTGTGGGACGCCTTTGCGGCGCTGCCGCAGAGCAAGGTCGAGCGGGCGGCGTTCGACGTCGACGGGCAATCGCTGACGATCGTGGACTTCTCCCGTCTGCGCCAGCCGCACCCCTACATCGCGATGGTCCCGCAGTGGGACCTGCTGAATCTGCTCGCCGAAGCGGCCGAGGCGGAGCCGACGTTCCGGTTGTGGATGAGCCACGAGGTCACCGGCTTGGTGCGCACCGGCGCGCGGGTGGCCGGAGTTCGGTACCGCGCCCCGGACGGGGACGGCGAGTTGCTGGCCGACCTGACGATCGCCTGTGACGGGCGCTGGTCGGTGTGCCGGTCGGAGGCCGGCTTGCCGACCCGCGAGTGGACGGTGCCGTTCGACGTCTGGTGGTTCCGGCTGCCCCGCGACATGAACGCCGAATACTCGCTGATTCCCCGCACCGCCCCCGGACGGGTGCTGATCATGATTCCGCGGGAGGGCTATTTCCAGATCGCGTACTTGATCCCCAAGGGCCGCGACGCGGAATTGCGGGCCCGCGGCTTGGAGGCGTTCCGAGTGGAGGTGTCCAGCCTGGCTCCGGAGGCTGATGTGTCGGGGTTGACGTCGTGGGACGACGTGAAGTTCCTTGACGTTCGAATGAATCGGCTCACGCGGTGGCATCGGGACGGCCTGCTGTGCATCGGCGACGCCGCGCACGCGATGTCGCCGGTCGGCGGGGTGGGCATCAACGTGGCGGTGCAGGATGCAGTCGGCGCGGCCACCCTGCTGGCCGAACCGCTGCGAGCGCGTGCCGTGACGGAACGTGATCTGGCCGCCGTGCACCGCCGCCGGCTGCCGGCGGTCGCGCTGACGCAGGCGCTACAGCGAGTTCTGCACCGCGGTCTGATGGGGCCGATCCTGCGCGGCCGGATCGGTGGTCCGCCCGCTGCCGGGGTGGCCCTGCTTCGCCGGTTGCCGTGGCTGTCGGTGGTGCCGGCGTATGTCGTGGGTGTCGGCGTTCGGCCCGAACACGCGCCGGACTTCGCCCGGCGATGACCGGACGCCAGTCATCAGGTAGCCGAGTCGCCAACCCAACGACGCAGCTCCAGGATCCGTGTGCGATTCAAGTGCTGATGCGTCCTGTCCACCTGTGGATCCGCCGGTTTGGCACTGGCCCGCAGCGATTCCGGCCATTCGCGGTACAGCAGTCCTGGTGCACTCAGAAAGTGTCCCGGTGACACCGTCTCCAGCGCCAGCAGCAATCCCCAGTCTTCGCTGGACCAAAGGCCGGGCCAACCGCCAAGCATGACAACAAGATTCGTCCGAGCCATCATCGCCGCGGGGTGTAGCGGTGCGCTCTGCAGACCGCGCTCCGTCCGGTCCCGGATGACCTCTGCCCACCACGAATCGGGCTCGCTGCCAGCGCCTCTTGTGGGGGGAGGGGGATAGCCCGGATGCTGCTCCCAAGCCTGGACGGTGTCGAAAACCACGCCGGGCTGCAGGGGACCCTCAACTGGTGCCATGCCCAGCGGGTTGGGGATGGTCGTCCCGTCGGGGCGAAGGTCGAGCGTCTTGCTGACTACCCAACCCGTCTCCGGAAACCGGAGGAACACGTCGACCTCGCGGGCCAGTGTGTCCGGCGGGAGCATGTCGTCGGCATCGAGCGGCTTGACCAACTGCCCGGAGGCACGACCGAGCGCCATGTTGCGCGACATAGCCGGTCCGATGGACCGGTCATTCCTGGCCACGCGGATGCGCGGGTCGTTCCGGGGTAGGTCGGCCGCGAGCTCGCCCTCTCCGTCGATCTGTAGGAGAAACTCCCAGTCCCACCCCGGGGGCATGCGCTGGCGATCGAGGCTTCGCCATGCGTCGGTCAACCATTCCGAGGCCCTGGGGAGTACAGGAGTGATGAGCGAGAGCAGTGGCATGGGAATCGTCGGTTACCAGGTGGCCAGGTTCATCGCGGTGGTGGTCATCGCGTCGTCGTCCTGCCGGGAACGGAGCACCGGGAAAAATTAGCAGGGCGGCTGGCTATTGCGGCGCTGGGGACTCCGTGAATTCTGCGGCGAGGCTTTTCTTGTCGAGCTTCTCGGTGCCTACCGTCGGCAGCGGCTCGGTGCGAATCCGCCAGCGGGTGGGCACCGCGAAATACGCCACCTCCCCGGCCATGTGCCGGGCCAGCTCCTCCTCGGTGGGCACTCGACCACCGGCGCGGTACACCACCACCGCGGCGAGTTCCTCGCCGAGATCGGGATGCGGCAGGCCGATCACGGCCGCCTCCACCACATCGGGATGACGCATCAGCGCCGCCTCCACGTGCGGGCAGGCGATGTTCTCCCCGCCCCGGATGACCATGTCCTTGCTGCGGCCGTCGATGAACAGGTAGCCGTCGTCGGAGAGGTGGCCCAGATCCCCGGTGCGCAGCCAGCCTTCGGAATCGATTGGGCCCCCGGAGATGTCACCGCTGATTCCGACGTAGCCGCGCATCGTGGTGGGGCTACGGACCAGGATCTCGCCCGTGCCGTCGTCGTCGGGGGCATCGATGCGCAACTCCACGGTGGGCAATGGGCGGCCGACGGTCCGCGGGTACTGCTGCAGGTCCGCGCCGGTGGCGAGGGTGAAGAATCCGCCGCCCTCGGTCATGCCCCAGGTGTTCACCATGCCGCGGCCCTGCAACTGCGGCAGCCGCCGTGCCAGCCGCTCCAGCAGCACCGGCGGTACCGGCGCACCCCCTAGCGGGAACGACCGCAGGCTGGACAGGTCGTGCGCGTCGAACTCGGGATGCTCCAGCAGCCGGGCCGCCATGGTGGGCACCGCGCCCCACCGTTCGACGCGCTCGGATTCGATGAGCGCCAGCACTTGCGCGGGGTCGAAACGCCCGGTGTTGAACACCATTCGCCCGCCGGTGATCGTCTGGGTGATCAGGGTGGCGAACGCGCCGATGTGGAACAGCGGCGTGGAGATCAGGTTCACCGGCTGCGGGCCGTCGGACGGAATCAGGTGCGGCAGTTGGCGCGACCGGGCCAGCACGTTCTGCTGGTTGGCCACCAGCGCGCGGAACGGCAGTTCGACCGCTTTGGGCATGCCGGTGCTTCCTGAGGTGAACAGGATGACGGCCGGGTCGTCCTCGTCGGGCGGTCCGGGGATGTCCGGCAGCGGCCCCGGACCGGCGAAGCAGTCCCGGAACGCGGCGATGTCGACGGCGGTGTCACCGGCCAGACCCGGGGCGTCGGTGATGACGGCGCGTGCCTGCACGAGGGCGATACTGTGCTCGGCCTCCCGTTGACTCCACCACCGGTTGCCCAGCACCGGCACCGCACCCAGCGACCAGATCGTCCACAACGCCAGCACCCAGTCCGGACTGTTGTAGGCCAGCAGCACCACCCGATCACCCGGCGCAATATCCAACGGCGCCAGATGCTTGCGCGCACCGCAGATGGCGGCGAAGAACTCGCCGAAGCTGACCCGCCGGTCGCCCTGCACCAGGAAGGTGCGCTGCGCCCAGCGGTCGACGCCGAACAGCAGATCGGCGAAGGTCCGCGGCCGCTGGGCGTAGACCAGGCCGGGATGGCCGCCGAAGCTACCGGTCTCGACCTCGTCGCCCCAGGGGGATTGCACGCCGCTGATCCTAGGGTTGATCAACCGCCCGTCGCGACGGCCTTGGCCCAGCGGTAGTCGGCCTTGCCGGAGGGGGAGCGCACCACCGTGTCGACCCGGATGAACGCCTTGGGAATCTTGTAGTCGGCGATGTGGGCGCGGCAGGCCTGCGCCAGTTCTTCGTCGGTGGCGCTGCGGTTCTCGGCGAACTGCACGATCGCCACCACCTCGCTGCCCCACCGTTCCGACGGCCGGCCCGCGACCGTCACGTCGTAGACGGCGGGGTGGCTGGCCACCGCACGCTCCACCTCCTCGGCGAAGATCTTCTCGCCGCCGGAGTTGATGGTCACCGAGTCGCGGCCGAGAAGTTCGATGCGTCCGTCGTCGAGCAGACGCGCCTTGTCGCCGGGGATCGACCAGCGCACCCCGTCGATGGTGGGGAAGGTGCGGGCGGTCTTCTCCGCGTCGCCGAGGTAGCCCAGTGGCACCAGTTCGCAGCGCGCGAGCCAGCCGTCCCCTTCACCGGGCTCCAGCACCCTGCTGAAGTCGGCGGCCACAACGCCTGTGTCGGCCAGCGGGGTGAACACCGCGGTCTGGGAATCGGTGCCCCTGGTGGAGACGGTGGTCATCTGCGCGCCGGACTCCGAGGACCCGACGGCATCCATGATCATCAAGTTCGGCAGGGCGGCCAGCAGCCGGTCGCGCACTGTCGGTGACAGCGGGGCGCCGCCGTTGGTGATGGCCAGCAGTCCGGACAGGTCGTAATCGCCCTTCTCGATCTGGTCGACCAACGGGCGGGCCATCGCGTCGCCGACCACCGGAATGCCCAGCACCCGTTCGCGTTCCGCGAGCAGCAGGATGGCGTCGGCGTCGAGGCGGTGCACGTCGTCGGGCAGCGCGATCCAGCCGCCGGTGCTGATGGTGTTGAACACCCCCCACTGCGCGGCACCGTGCATCAGCGGCGGAATCACCAGCATGGACCGGAAACCGCCCTGGGCCCGCACCTGGGCGGCGAGGTCGTCGTAGGAGCCCAGCGGTTCGCCGCCGGCTAGGAACGGCCGCCCGCCCATTGCGGACATGAAGATGTCGTCCTGACGCCACAGCACGCCCTTGGGCATGCCGGTGGTGCCGCCGGTGTAGAGGATGTAGAGGTCGTCGGCGCTGGGCGTCGGCATGCCGCCCGCCGGTGCCGGTGTGTTCACGACGGACTCGTAATCGACGGCGTCGGGCAGGAGTTCGTTGCCGGAGTCGTCGGCGACCTGGATGAGCACCTCCAGCTCGGGCAGCCGGCCGCGGATGGACTGGACATGCGGGGCGAACTCCGCGGCGTACACCAGCGCGCGGGCCTTGGCGTCGGCGAGAAGGTAGAGCAGCTCCTCCTCGACGTAGCGGTAGTTGACGTTGAACGCCGCCACTCGCGCCCGGTAGCCGGCCACCATCGCCTCGAGGTACTCGTTGCCGTTGCGCAGGTACAGGCCCATATGGTCCTGACCGGACTGGTGGTTGGCCAACTGGTCGCGTTCGGTGTGGCAGCCCAGCCCCCGGCTGGTCAGGTAATGCGCGATCCCGTCGATGCGCGCGTCCATCTGCGAGTAGGTCAGCCGCACGTCGCGCCAGACCAGAACCTGCTTGTCGGGGATGGTCGAGGCGACGGTGCGGAATACGGTCGACAGGTCGAAGCTCACGGGCTCACTGTATGCGCCGTCGGCAGGGATAGAGTCGGGACTTGTGACCGAACGCGCCCGCATCGACTTCCCGTCCCGCATCGGTGTGTGGTGGGCCAGCGACACCTGGCCGATGTCGGCCGCCCAGGAGGTGGCGCAGGAGATCGAGGCGCTGGGCTACGGGTCGCTGTTCATCCCCGAAGTGGGCCTCAAAGACTGCCTGGTGCAGTCCGCGGCGTTCTTGTCGGCCACCGACCGGCTGGTGGTCGGCACCGGCATCGCCAACATCCATGCCCGCGTCGCGGGGACCATGGAGGGCGGCGGCCGCACCCTCACCGCCAACCACCCGGGCCGGTTCGTGCTGGGCCTGGGGGTCAGTCACGGACCGTTGGTGGAGAACATGCTCGGCGGCACCTACGACAAGCCGCTCTCCACCATGCGGTCCTACCTGGAGCGGATGGCCGCACTGCCCGCCATGATCGAGCCGGGGTCGGGCCGCCCGACCCGGTTGCTGGCTGCGTTGGGCCCCAAGATGATTGAACTGTCCGGCACCCACGCCGACGGTGCGCACCCCTACCTGGTGCGCCCGGAACACACCGCGACCACCCGGGCGATCCTCGGCGACGACAAGTGGATCGTCTCCGAGCAGGCCGTCGTCGTCGGGATCGACAAAGACAGCGCCGACGCCGACGAGCAGCTGCGCCGCGCGCACCTGCACCTGGAGATCTACTCGGGACTGCCGAACTACCGGAACTCGTGGCTGCGGCAGGGGTTTGACGAGACCGACTTCGTCCCCGGCGGATCTGATCGGCTGGCCCGCGGGATCGTCGGGATGGGGTCGGTGGAACAGGCGGCGGCATCGGTCACCGCGCACCTGGACGCCGGCGCCGACCATGTCGTGGTGCAGGTCCTCGGTGACGGGAACCCGGCCTGGGATCCCCGCCCGGCGCTGCGCGCGCTGGCCGAGGTGCTGGAGCTGAGCCCTACCGCTTGAGCCCTACCGCTTGAACCAGGCCCGCAGCGTGGCCAGCTCGCGGGTGTAGGACTCGTACATCTCGTCGTGGAACAGCGACGCACCGCTGAGCTTGTCGCCGGCCCACACCACCCGGATGCGCACGGTGCCCCGGTAGAAACTCTGCTGGCGGCCGTCGGCGCCTTCCCGCTGCTGCCAATCCCGTTCGGCGGCCAGTTCGGTCACGGTGTTGCGCTCGTCGGTGGCAGTCGTCATAGCAGCAGGGTACAGCCGGGTTTCAGCCGGACTCGCGGGCTTGTCGCACCAGTCTGACCGTGGCGGCCCGCAATTTCTCCGCGGAGCCGACGGCGCCGCCGAAACCCACCCGGGTGTAGGCCGCCCCGCGCGGGGTGCTCACCTTCAGCTCCATGCCGTAGCGGTCCACGCCGGTGCACGTCGCCGATTCGGCGTCGGGAAAGCCGCCCAGCGCGCGGGCCATTTCGGCCAGGGCCCCGGCGTGGTCGTCGTTGAGGTGCTCGACCGCGCCGGCGGCGATGGCGCTCAGCGGGTCGGCAGTGGCGGCGGCGTAATCGGCGGCGGTCGCCGAGTCCATCCGGCCGTAACCGCCGACCCAGCGCACCCGCTGCACCCGCAGTACCCAGACCGCGAAGTCGCTGTAGTCGATGTAGTACTTGGCCGCCGGGACGGCCTCGACGTGGGCGGCGCGGGCGGCGTCGAGTTCGGCGCCGACCGGGTGTTCGACGATGCCGGCCAGGGTGATCCGAGGGCTGGCCAGCGGATCGGCTTCGGCTCCGGGGGCCACCACGGCCAGGCTGGCGCGCGGGTCGGCGGCCAGGTTGCGGCCGTGTTCGGCCAGGTACGACACGCACAGCACGGGAGCACCGTCGAGCAGGCCGTAGGTGACGAACGAGGCCCACGGGTCGCCGGATTTGGTGAGGCTGGCCAGGGTGCCGACGTTGGTGGAGGCCGCGATGGTGCGGGCCTCCTCGGCCGCGGACGGCCGCCGGGGATCCGCGACGGTAGTCAGCGGCGGTGGCATGGTGGGCGCGTCACCGGGGTCACCGTGATCTTTGGCCACGGTCGCGACGATACCGCTATTTCAAGACCGCCCCGCTATTTCAAAAACGCGTAGCCGACCGCGATGCCCACGGCCAGCGCCACGATGGTCACCGGGATGCCGAACCGCACGAACGTCTTCGTCGAGTAGCCGCCCGGTCCCATCACCATCAGGTTGGTCTGATGGGCGATCGGGTTGAGGAACGTCAGCGAGATGCAGGTGCCGATCAGGGTCAGCAGGATCACCGGATTCAGTCCCGCGCTTTGCGCCACGGTGATCGCCACCGGGGTCAGGATGGACGCCGCGGCGGCGTTGGTCACCACGTTGGTCACGATGGTGGTGACGACGGCGAACACCACGGCGACCAGCAGGGCCTCGCCGTGGCACACCTCCACGATCCAGCGCGAGATCGTCTCGCCGAGTCCGCTTTTCACCACGATGGTGCCCAGCCCGATCGACCCCGCGATGATCGCCAGGATGTTCCAGTTCAGCGCGCGGGCCGCCGAGCGGGGGGTCAGCACACCGGTGACCACCATCAGGGTGGCGCCGGTGACGGCGATGAGTTCCACCGGGGCAATGCCGAACGAACTGGCCAGGATGACGCCCACCAGGATGATCAGTCCGGCGGTGGTCTTGCCGGTCTGCGGGGCCTTGCCGGCCACCTTCTGCCAGATGCCCACCAGCGGGTGGTCGGCCAGGACGTCGGCGGACGGAGCGGACACCAGACACATCTCGCCGGGCCGGGCCTGGGTCTTGCGCAGCGACTTGGTGGTCTCGGCGGCGACCACCATGACGTCCTCGTCGTCTTCGAGGTCCTGGACCGTCGTGGGCTCGTCGCCGGAGATGGACACCAGGAACAGATCCTGGCGGGCCAGACCGAACCGGGGGCTGCCCCACAGCATCCGGACCCCGTCCTCGGTCGCCTGATAGACCAGCACGTCGCCGGCCTCCAGGGCCGTGTCGAGCCCCATCTTCTGGTCGACCCGCTTGATTTGTTTGAGTTCGAACTCCGGCGTCCGCCCGATGCCCAGTTCGCCGGCGGTGCGCCCGATGCTGTTGGCTCCGGCCGACAGCGGGATCTCAGCCCGCCAGTTCAGTTCCGGCGCTTCCTCTTCGGGCCGTTCGCGGACCAGCAGCGGCGCGGTGAGCAGCAGCACTACCCAGCCGGCCAGCGCCACCGGGACGGCGACTTGGGCGAACGAGAACATGCTCAGGTGCACCCCGTAGGTCTTGGCGATGCCGGCGATGAGCAGGTTGGAGCTGGTGCCGATCAAGGTGGCCGAGCCGGCCAGGGTGGTGGCGTGCGCGATGGGCAGCAGTACGCCGCGGGCCGGGACGCCGGATTGTTGTTCCAGCTCCCTGGTGGCCGGGATGAGCATGGCCATGATGGGTGTGGTGTTGATCAGCGCGGACATCACGCCGACCGGCGGGATCAGCCGCACCAACGTCTCGCGGACGGAGTCCACCCCGGACAGCAACCGGTACATCACCCGGGAGACCACGCCGGTGTAGAAGACGCCCTTGGCGATCACCAGCATGGCGGCGATGGTGATGACGCCGCCATTGCTCAGCCCCGCGAACAACTCTCCCGGGGTGGCGATGCCGGCGAACCCGGCCACGACGAGGGCGCAGATGAGGCAGAGCACCGCCGGCACCCGGCCGCTGACGATGACGGCCAGCGTCACGACCACGATGATTGCTGCCAGCACCTGCATGGCGGACATTATTGGCGACGTCGGCTGCTGTTTACTGCGAATTCACCGTCCGGTTACCGTAGACCCGCCGGCGGTTGACGGTGGCGGTACCTTGTCGTGCATGAGCAGCGACACCGGAACCAAGGACTTCGCCGAGCAGGAACGCCAGCGGTTGGAGGCCGAACTCACCGACCTGCGCCGTCGCCGCGACCAGTTGCGCGCCGACCTGCAGGGCGACGCGGAGACCGTCGGCGACCGTGGTGACGCCGCCGACGCCCTGCAGCGGGCCGACGACCTCGCCGGGGTCGAGGAGCAGATCAGCAGGGTGACCTGGCTGCTCGCGGGCGGAAGCCCCACGGTGCCCGGGCAGCTGCCCAACGGCACCCGGGTGATGCTGCGGTTCCCCGACGACGACGCGGACATCGAAATGCGGGTGGTGAACTTCATCGAGGAGACCCCCGCCGGCGAGGAGGACACCACGCTGACCGCCGACAGCCCGCTGGGCCTGGCGCTGTACGGGCGCACTGCCGGCGAGACGATCACCTACCGCACCCCCCGAGGGGAGCTGCAAGTCAAGCTGCTGGACATCGAGCAGCCCTGATGCGCGCGGTCAGGGTCACCGAGTTGGGCGGCCCGGCGTCAGTCGAACTCGCCGAGATCGACGAACCGTCTGCCGGCGACGGCGTGGTGATCGAGGTGCACGCCGCCGGGGTTGCCTTCCCCGATGCACTGCTGACCCGCGGGCTCTACCAGTACCGCCCCGAGTTGCCCTTCACCCTCGGCGCCGAGCTGGCCGGGGTGGTGCGATCAGCTCCCGAGGCCGCGCACGTCAAACCCGGTGACCGGGTGGTGGGCCTGACCATGATCGGCGGCGCCATGGCCGAGACCGCTGTGCTGGGTGCCGACCGGGTGTTCCCGCTGCCCGACAACGTCAGCTTCGAAGCCGGGGCCGGCCTGCTGTTCAACGACCTGACCGTGTACTTCGCGCTGACGACCCGCGGGCGGCTGGCAGCGGGCGAGACGGTACTGGTGCACGGCGCCGCCGGCGGCATCGGCACCTCCACCCTGCGACTGGCCCCCGCGTTGGGCGCCGGCCGGGTGATCGCCGTGGTCAGCACCGAGGAGAAGGCGGACGTCGCCCGCGCCGCCGGCGCCACCGACGTCGTGCTGGCCGACGGCTTCAAGGACGCGGTGGCCGGGCTGACCGGCGGCAAGGGCGTCGACATCGTGATGGACCCGGTCGGTGGTGACCGCTTCACCGATTCCCTGCGTTCGCTCGCCCCGGCCGGCCGGCTGCTGGTGGTTGGGTTCACCGGTGGGGAGATCCCCACCGTCAAGGTCAACCGTCTGCTGCTCAACAACGTCGACGTCGTGGGCGTCGGCTGGGGGGCCTGGGCGCTCACCCACCCCGCTGCGCTGGCCGAGCAGTGGCAGGGCCTCTCGAAGCTGCTCACCTCGGGCACGCTGGCCCCGCCGCAACCGGAGGTGTATCCATTCGAGCAGGCCGGCGCCGCGGTGGCCGCGCTGGAGAACCGCACCGCCCGCGGCAAAGTTGTGGTGAGGGTGCGCGGCTAAGACAACGGACGGAGCCCGGTGAGGTTCACACGGCGCGGGGCGGGTAGTGGAAGTCAGGTGGACGTGACCATGGACCCGGCGCAGGGTTCGCACGTGGAGGTGGGTCCGGGCGGCCGAACCGTCGAACACCCCAACGCCGACGATTTCGGGCACGCCCGCGCACTGCCCGCCGACCGGACCTGGTTCAAGCGGGCGGTGTTCTACGAGGTGCTCGTCCGCGCCTTCCTGGACTCCAACGCCGACGGTGTCGGCGATCTGCGCGGTCTGCTCGACCGGCTCGACTACCTGCAGTGGCTGGGTGTGGATTGCCTTTGGCTGCCGCCGTTCTACGACTCCCCGCTGCGCGACGGCGGCTACGACATCCGCGACTTCTACAAGATGCTGCCCGAGTTCGGCACCGTCGAGGATTTCGTGGCCCTGCTCGACGCCGCGCACCGGCGGGGCATCCGGGTGATCACCGACCTGGTGATGAACCACACCTCCGACACCCACCCGTGGTTCCAGGAGTCCCGCCGTGACCCCGATGGCCCCTACGGCGACTTCTACGTGTGGAGCGACACCAGCGACCGCTACCGCGACGCGCGGGTGATCTTCGTCGACACCGAGGAGTCGAACTGGACGTTTGACGCAGTACGCAAGCAGTTTTATTGGCACCGGTTCTTTTCCCATCAGCCCGATCTGAACTACGACAACCCGGCCGTGCAGGAGGCCATGATCGACGTGCTGAGGTTCTGGCTGGACCTCGGCATCGACGGCTTCCGGCTTGACGCGGTGCCCTACCTGTTCGAGCGGGAGGGCACCAACTGCGAGAACCTGCCAGAGACGCACGCGTTTTTGAAGAAGTGCCGCAAGGTTGTTGACGACGAGTACCCCGGGCGGGTGCTGCTGGCCGAGGCCAACCAGTGGCCCGCCGACGTGGTGGAGTACTTCGGCGATCCGGCCACCGGTGGCGACGAATGCCACATGGCGTTCCACTTCCCTTTGATGCCAAGGATTTTCATGGCCGTGCGACGGGAGTCCAGGTTCCCGATCTCGGAGATCCTGACCAACACCCCGGCGATCCCGGAGATGGCCCAGTGGGGCATCTTCCTGCGCAACCACGATGAGTTGACGCTGGAGATGGTCACCGACGAGGAGCGCGACTACATGTACTCCGAGTACGCCAAGGACCCGCGGATGAAAGCCAACGTCGGCATCCGCCGCCGGCTGGCGCCGCTGCTGGAGAACGACCGCAACCAGATCGAACTGTTCACCGCGCTGCTGTTGTCGCTGCCCGGATCGCCGGTGCTCTACTACGGCGACGAGATCGGCATGGGCGACATCATCTGGCTCGGTGACCGTGACGGTGTGCGTACGCCGATGCAGTGGACACCGGACCGCAACGCGGGTTTCTCCACCGCCAATCCGGGCCGGCTGTATCTGCCGCCCAACCAGGACCCGATCTACGGATATGCGGCCGTCAACGTCGAAGCCCAACGCGACTCATCGGCGTCGCTGCTGAACTGGACCCGCGTCATGCTGGCCGTCCGCCGGCGCCATGAGGCGTTCGCGCTGGGCGCCTTCCGTGAACTCGGCGGGTCCAATCCGTCGGTGCTCACCTACGTCCGCGAGACCGACCACGAAGTGGTGCTGTGCGTGAACAACCTGTCCCGGTTCCCGCAGCCGATCGAACTGCAACTGCAGCACTGGAATTCCTGGACGCCGGTGGAGCTCACCGGGCATGTGCAGTTTCCCCGGATCGGCCAGCTGCCGTATCTGCTGACCCTGCCCG